>JAOAPW010000466.1 GCA_025463105.1 Candidatus Acidiferrum typicum
GGAGACGATCTCGCAGCCTAAAAGAACATTGGATCACGTACGGAGGCATTCAGCCCAGACCGCATGAGACATCTCGCCGAGCAATGGCGCCTCTTCGTTGACCACCATCAGAAAGGGGATCTGCTCGAGCATGTCGCTCAATTTTTCTTTTTCACAGAACGAACGAAAAAACTCACCGTCTTCCATTTTCTTGCGAATCATTAAAGCGATACCACCGGCGATCCAGACGCCGCCGCGGGCAAGGGACTTCAACGCGAGGTTACCGGCTTCCGCGCCATACATAACCGTCCAGAGGTCAAGCGTCTCCACGCAAACCGGACACTTCCTCTCCAATGCTAAGTGCGTGATTTCCGGGGCGGCATCGTCCTCGGTGCCAGTGAAGCTGGGGTGCCGCACGGACGGATCAAGAAATTCGTGTATTGTGCGAAATCCCCGTCCGGATAGAATCAACTCGACGCTTACGTACTCGTTGCCCTTTTTCATGTAACGCAAAAGCTCGATTTCGCGTTCGGTACGTGGCGCAAAGTCCGTGTGACCCCCTTCAGTGCTGGCCACGGCGTAGCGATCTCCATTCCAGAAGAGGATGGATTCTCCCAGCCCGGTACCGGCGGCGATGAGTGCCTGAGTGGCTTTCGGCGCCGGCACGCCCCGGTTGAGAATTGCGATTTCCGACGGGCTCAACAGTGCCAGGCTGTGCGCAGTTGCTTCCAAGTCATTCAACAAAACAATGTGGCGGGTAGCAAGTTGCGCGGCCAACGCGGCTCCGTCCACAGTCCATGGGAGGTTGGTCGCCTTCACGCGATATTCGATAACAGGACCGGCCACGCCAAAACCCGCGGCTTCAATTGTTTCCGCGCCAGTTTCTTCCGTTCCGTTGGGGATTTCACTCAGAAATTTCGCGACGACGGCCTCAAAAGAGGAAAATTTGCGGCTTTCATATCTGCGCTTGGCGATTTGCCGGTATTCCCCTGCGCTGACTCGATACACGGCGAGATTGCACTTGGTACCGCCAACATCCCCGGCCAGAATCATTTGTTTCTCCCGGGATTTGGACGTGATTTCCCCGGAGCCTTGTCGTTAGGTGAGCTAGCCGTTTGCAGAGTGCCTGATTCGAGCAGGGCGGCTGCCGCTTGGTCCACCAGGAACAACTTCGAGCCGTCGTCGCGAGGCTGGACCATTTGCGCTGGATACGGTGGATCGGCGTTCCCCAACAGCACGGCCCGGAGGATTTCCGACTTCTCGGCGCCGACCACGAGAAAGACCACGCGCAACGCCGCATCAAGCACGGGTAACGTCAATGTCATGCGGCGGGCATTGAGTTTCGCCACCATTGGGGTGCTCACCCATCGAGATGTTTGCCGGGTGACGCGCGTGCCCGGAAAAAGCGAAGCAGTGTGCCCATCGGCGCCCATGCCAAGAAGAATCATATGGAATCGCGGGAAGCCACGATCGTCAAGCTCCAAATATTGTCGCAGCACTTCCTCATAGTCGTGCGCCGCGCGACCGATATTCGCTTTCTCGGCCTCCATGCGGTGTACGTTGCTAAGCGGAATGGGAACGCGGAGAAGCAGTTCGCGGCGCGCCATGCCGTAGTTGCTGTCCGGATGGTCGGGAGGCACTGCGCGCTCATCGCTCCAAAAAACGTGTACCTTAGCCCAGTCGACTTGGCCCCGGAATTCGGGAGAAGCGAGAAATTGGAACATCGCGCGAGGTGTGTTGCCGCCCGATAACGCGACCATGAACTGACCGAAGCGCGAAATCGCCTGCCAGGCATAGTCCACGAAAAGCCGTGCCGCCGCGCGCGCAACTTCTTCCGGATTTGGATACACCAGTACCCCGGGAAGAATTTCCCGCGGACCTGCTTTCGCGTTAAGGTTTTCGCCAGTGTCGGCCATCGCGCTCCAGGAGTTCGTCGGCTTCCCGGGGACCCCAGGTCCCCGCCGCGTAATTGGGAAATTTTGGTTTGTGCGATTCAAAATACTCAAGAATGGGATTCACCAGCGCCCAGGCCGCTTCCACGCCGTCGGCGCGGTCAAATAGCGTCGCGTCGCCCCGCATGCAGTCATTGATCAATGTCGCGTAAGCGCTGCGTTCGCCGCCTCCAAATTCCTTCTGGTAGCTGAATTCCATCGTCACCGTTTTCAATTTCATTTCCTGGCCGGGCAATTTTGCATGGAAAGAAATCGAAATTCCTTCGTCGGGCTGAACGTTCAGCACCAGGGTATTTGACGAAAGATCCTGCCCGCGAAATACCAGGTGCGGCGCTTTCCGGAACTGAATCGCGATTTCAGTCACCCGGCTCGGAAGTCGCTTGCCCGTCCGAAGATAAAACGGAACACCGGCCCAGCGCCAGTTGTCGATTTGAATTTTTGCCGCGACGAAGGTTTCTATATTCGAATCCTTCTTGACGCCGGGCTCTTGCCTGTACCCCGCCAGTAGAGAAGAGTTTCCCGGCATGCTACCTGGACCGTATTGCCCGCGGACCACATCGGTCTCGATACTTGCCTCGGTGAAAGGTCGAATCGACTGCAGCACCTTAATTTTTTCGTTGCGCACGGCCGTAGCGTCAAATGCCGCGGGCGGTTCCATGGAGACCAGCGAAGTCAATTGCAGCATGTGGCTTTGAATCATGTCCCGCGTAGCGCCGGCGGTTTCGTAAAATGCCGCGCGCTGTTCCACGCCGAGTGTTTCCGCTGCCGTGATTTGCACGTGGTCCACGTAATTCCGGTTCCATAGCGGCTCGAAAATCCCGTTTCCAAAGCGCAGCACCAACAGGTTCTGCACCGTATCTTTTCCCAGGTAGTGATCGATGCGGTAGACCTGCGGCTCGTCGAACACTTCGAGGACGGCTTTATTCAGCTTTTGTGCCGATTCGAGGTCCCGGCCAAACGGTTTCTCGATGATGATGCGAACCCAGGATTTCCCGTTCGTGTTCTTCGCGAGGCCAGCCTTGTGGAGTTGCTCAATGATCAGCGGATAGATATCCGGAGGCGTGGCCAGATAGAACAAACGGTTCCCGTTGAGTTTGTGTGCGCGATCCAGTTCTTCCAGGCGCTGCTTCAGTTTTTGAAACGCTTCGGGATGATGATATTCGCCGGATACGAAAGCGAGGGCCTGCGCGAATTCCTTGCACTGCACTTCATCATTATTCGTACCGGGCTCGGCGAATTTCTTTATGGAATCGATTGCCGATTTCTGAAATGCGTCGTCGGTCATGGCAGTCCGTGCGAATCCTATGATTGCGAATCGCCGCGCCAGGCAATTCTGCGCTGCCAGACTGTACAGAGCCGGAATCAGTTTCCGGCGTGAGAGATCACCCGAGGCCCCAAAGATCACGATGGTGCAAGGGTCCGCAGGTGTGCGCGAACTCCTTTTTGCTGGGGCATCAACTGTGGCGACAGTGTTTTTGCCTGAATTCATTTGCTTGTCCTCACTTTTTTGCCGCCGCCTTGATCGCGTGGCCGCCAAACTGATTTCTCATTGCCGCGAGCAGCTTGTCCGCATAGGAATCGGTATCGCGCGACGTCAGCCGCTGCAACAGCGACAATGTTATCACCGGCGCAGGCACATCGAGATCGATCGCCTCGGCGACGGTCCAGCGGCCCTCGCCCGAATCCGAGACATAAGGCGCGATTCCCGCCATCTCCGCATTTTCTTTCAACGCTATGCTCAGCAGGTCCAGCAACCAGGATCGCACCACGCTTCCCGTCCGCCAGATTTCGGCTACCTGGTGCATGTCGAGGGCTAATTCTTTTTTCTTTTTCAGAATCGCGAACCCCTCCGCGTACGCCTGCATCATGCCGTATTCGATTCCGTTGTGCGCCATCTTGACGAAGTGCCCGGCGCCGGATGGCCCCACGTGTCCCCAACCCTGATCCTTCGCCGGGGCGAGCGTTTCAAACAAGGGACGCAGTCGTTCGACCGTAGCCTTTTCTCCGCCGACCATCATTGCGTAGCCTTCCTTCAGGCCCCAGATTCCACCGCTGGTGCCCACGTCCGCAAACGCGAATCCCTGCTCCTCTAAAGCCGCCGCTCGGCGTTGCGTATCTTTATAATTACTGTTCCCGCCGTCAATCAGGATATCGTCCTTCGTTAGATGCGGCACGAGCGCCGCAATCGTTTCGTCGACCGGCGCGCCCGATGGAACCATAATCCATACAGCTCTGGGACGCGCAAGCTTTCCAGCGAGGCTTGCCAACGAATCGGCTCCCTCGGCGCCCGCCGCAACGACGCGCGCTACGGCAACCGCGTCACGATCGTAACCGACCACGCGGTGTTTACCACGCACCAGTCGCTCCACCATATTCGCGCCCATTCGCCCCAAACCGACCATTCCGAGTTCCATTAATCCCTCCGAATTATTTTCCGTCTACGGTCACGCCGTTGGCCTGCAAATCCTGCCGCAATTGCGCCGCATTTTCAAAATGAATCGTACGCATCCCCATTTGCCGCGCGCACTCCAGGTTCAAGGCCCGGTCGTCAATGAACAAACATTCATCGGCGCGCCGCTGTGTCACTTCAAGCGCTAAACGGTAAATTGCTTCGTCTGGTTTTCGTATGCGCACGAAACAGGAACTGAAAAACGCCTCGAATTCCCGGCGCAGATTAAATTGTTCGATCCTTCTGACGTTGAGTTCGAGTGGCTCGTTGTTGATCGTGGCAAGGAGATATTTTCTCGTCTGCGCCAGCGCCGAAAGAACCGCGCGTGATTCCGGAAACTCTTCCGACTGCGCAAATATAAAAGCGATGAATTCGTCTCGCGTAAATGCGCGCTTGCGGTAGAACACCGTCCGTTGCAGATAAGTATCCAGTGTAATCTGGCCAGTCTCAAACGCGGGACTCGCCAGCTCGTGGCGGTCCTGAAAATCCTCCCAGTCCAGTCCGAACTTTTTTGCGGCGTCAGCGCGGGCTGCGCGGTCCCAGCCGTTTGATAAGATCACTCCGCCGACATCCCAGAATAGCGCCGTCACATCTCCCATAGCGCTCCCCCTCTGACTGCCTTGCAAGACCATCCTAATATCTCACAAGTTTGGTTTTCACCCGAACTTGCAGTATCGTAGTGTGAGCAAATCGAGCCGACCGATGGAGGAAAAATGGCAGATGATTCCTGTGGACCGGTAAAACCTGCGGCTCCGAGCGTGCCGGCAAAGCCCGGCTCTCGCATTGTGCATTGCGTGAAATTCGACAAAGATATGCCCGGCCTCGACCGCATTCCGTGGAAGGGCGATCTGGGCAAGCGTGTGTACGAAAGTGTCTCGCAGGAAGCCTGGAAAATGTGGATCGAGCACTCCAAAATGCTCATGAACGAATATCGCCTGAATCCACTGGACCCTCAATCCCAAAAAATAATGGAAGAGCAGATGGAACAGTTTTTCTTCGGTGAAGGCGCAAAGCTTCCGGAAGGATACGTCGCGCCCAGGGCCAAAGGCTAACTCGCTATCCCCGCACCCGGGAGTTTTCGCGTCACCGGATGCTCTACCGGAAGTCTCGGCACAATCTCAAATTTTAGATGCCCGTGTGCGAGTCGGAGCGCCGATTCGACTTCGGCAGGCGATGCTCCGCGCGCGAAAATGAATCCGAGATAGCTTGATCCTTCCGGCCACGCTGCGATGAAATCGTGCAGACGCGCTGTAATTTGCACGTCGTCAATTCCGGGAGTCGCGCGAGCCAGTTCTTCGCCCTCCAGGCCTTCCAGCACTCCCGATGCGGGAACGGGAATCATCATCACCCCCGATGCATCGTCCACGCGATCAAGATCGCTGCCCTCCATTCGCAACGCGTGGCGCACGAGCAGTTCTTCCAGCAGAATTCGCTTCGGTCCAAATCGCAATGCGCGCGAACACAATCCACCAATCGGTCTCGGCGCCGCCTCCAGCACCCACGGTCCCTGTTCGTTCACGCGAAATTCGGCGTGCACGGGTCCGTGTTCCAGGCCCAAGGCTCGAACCGTTGCCGTCGCGCACTCTGCGATGCGCTCCTGCATCTCTTCCGGTAATCGCGACGGCGTGACGTAGATTGATTCTTCGAAGTAGGGTCCTTCAAGCGGGTCCGGCTTATCGAAAATCGCCAGCACGCGCAATTTTCCGCGCGTGAGCAGACCTTCGACCGCAATTTCCGATCCGGAAATATATCGTTCTACGAGCAAACGGTCGAGTTCCGCTTCGTGCGTGACCTGAATCTCAGGAGATTCAAGCAGTCTCCGAATCCGTTCTACGGCTGCACGGAATTCTTCAGGATTGTTCGCGCGGATTACGCCCTGGCTTCCCGCCAACCGCAAAGGTTTTACGACGGACGGAAATTGGACTCGAGGAAGAATGCGCTCCAGCCGCTTGTCGAGACGAAACGAGAAAAATCCCGGCACCGGGACACCGGCATCCCGCAGGATTTCGCGCTGCCGCAGTTTGCTTCGGCAATTCTCGACCGCCTCGGGATGATTGTGGGCCAGACCAAGAGCGCGCGCAGCATACGCGGCCGTCGTGGTCGCCCGGTCGCCCAGGGCGACCAGTCCATCCACGGGCCGCACCAGCGATTGCGACACGATGCGCCGCGCGGCGTCCTCCGGCCGATCGAAATGCAGCGCAATCGCCCCGTCCGACCAGGGATCTTCGAGCTGATGGCAACGGTCGCTCGCAAACACAACGTCAACGCCCAGACCGCGCGCAGCTTCAGCGAAGCTACGCGTCTGATAGCCAAGCTTGCTCGCGAGAATGAGAAGACGGCTCATGCAATAATCTTTTCCCTGACGTTGTATCGGAGCTCGATGGGGAGCGGGTCTTCGCAGCACAGACTTCAGTCTGTGTGGTTTTGATTTTAGTCGCGCACTAGCGAAGGTGCGCGCAACTCAATTCAAAAGCACACAGACTAAAGTCTGCGCTACAGCCAGCCTATCTTAATCCTCGGTCTGCGCAAATTGAAATGACCCGCCGTCATATCAAATTCTTGTGAGAAATGAGCGTCAAACAAATTGATCGGCCCTGGCGACAGGTTCCTTCACTTTTCCGATGGAGACGAATTGGTCATTCATGGGCTCCGCACAACAATACCAAGGTTCATCGAGAAAAGGTACGGGCGCGCCTTTCGACGGCAATGGCGGAATGCCAGGCATTTCGCCGTTCCCGGCTGCCGCGCGCGCCGCACGCCGGATATGCGAGAAGATTTGCGTGCGCGAGAGCTTCAATTTTTCCCCGCGCTGCACCAGATCAGAAATTTCGCGGCATAAAGCATCCACGCGGGAATCCTCATGCTTCCACGGAAAAACCAGCGCGGCTGAATCAAACGGTCCCACCATCGCGCGCACGTCCGGCAATTCGAGGAGCCTCGATCCAGCGGGAATCAGCAATCGGATCGCGAGTTGGATGGGAGCAACGTTTTCGCACAAATCCTGCTGCGCGATCACATTCAACAGGTCGTTGTAGCCTTCCAGGGTAGTCCACGGCGTAAATGGAACGAATGTGGGCAGTAGCGTCATGCCAAGTTCCTTAAACCGCGCAGCGACGCCAAGGAAATCGGCGCGCGTGTGCCCCTTATCAAACTTTTCCAGCACGAAATCATCCACCGATTCCACGGCGCTGATGACGAACAGGCACCCGGTATCGCGCAGCGTCGCCAAATGAATATCAAGCTTCCGTAGATGTTCGATCTTGATCGTCACGTCGTAGCTGAGTTCGGGAAATTCCCGGTGCATGGCCTCCACAATCGAAAGCGCGTGCGCGGGTCCATTGAAGAAGTCTGGATCGCCGAAAGTGATATGCCGCGCTCCTGCAGCCACTTGCTGCCGAATGTCCGCAAGCACAACGTCACGCTCGACCACGCGAAACGCCCCGTTATACACAGGCACGATCGGACAGTGCCGGCAAAGATGTTTGCACCCGCGCGTCGCCTCGGTCGAGCCCGCAATGCGTTGCTCGCCTCCAGGCATGACCACGCGCGCATATTTCGCCAGCTCCGGCATCCCCGCCCGGTAAGGCACAAGAAATTTCTGCCGCACAAGAGAAATGACCGGCTCCCGCTGGGTGGGCCCGTCATTCCGAGCGGAGCGAGGAAAAATCTCTCTGTCTGCCAGACCAAGGTCAGGAGGGATTCCTCGCTCCGCTCGGAATGACGCGGTCTGGGAGTTTTTCAATTCGCCGCTCAACCGCTCAGCGAGACTCGCGAGTCCCTCTTCAAATTCCCCGCCAAGAATTGTCCCCACAGCGAGCCCACGCAAATATTCCTCATTCACTGGAGCATACAGCCCATAAAAACAGATGTGCGCGTGCGCATTCATCTGGCGAACAGGAGTGATCAGCCCCGCAGCAAGGCGCGTTGCCGTATGCATCGGCACATAAAACGCAATCAACTCCGCAGCACGAATTGCAGTTTCATCAAGCGATTCGCGGGAAAGATCGATGCACGCAACGCCGTGGCCCCGCGCACGCAGCCACGCTGCTGGCGACACGAGCCCGAACGGCTGCCTGCCGAGTTCATACGTCGAAATAAGAACGATCTTCACAAGGTTTCTATTGTCGCATTTCTATTCTATCGGAATCGCGACCCAGCGTGATCGAATTCGTCAGTTCCATTGGATTGCTTGTTAGGATGAAGAGCCTTGTTCGGCTAGTGAATTCATCAGTTAACAGTACGCCTTGTTTACAGTATTCCACTTCACGCCTCTACACGATTCGGCCTATAGCCGTTGCGGGACAAAACTTATACTCTCGCGAGGCTTGCCCCAGCTTAAAAAATATCCATGAAGGCGCTAGACGCCGGCCATCGGATCGACAGTCGTATGTGGGTGCTTAGCGAATGTCTGACCGGTCGTAGGGCTTCGCAAACTGAGGGTAAGCTTCAGGCAAAGCCTAACTCACGGAAGGAGAATCTAATGATCAAAGGCGGTCGGCGTAGGGATACCTCTTACTTATTCCATGCAGGCTTAACGACGCTGGCGTTAACGGCATTTTTGGTTCTATCTGCGACGTCTGCTTTCGCGCAAAAACGAGTCATTCAGAAATGGGTCAACCGGGTAGATGTTGCTCAGGCCGGTGGCCGGGGGGCTACCGTCCCCCTCATTACCGCTGACACTCAAAAGAATGTATATGTCGCCGGCAATCCAAACTACGTTTCCCAACAGCCGAACACCGTTATTTCACAGTTCCTTGAAGTCATAAAGTACAACTCAACCGGAACGAAAGTATGGTCCGATGTCATCAACACGCCGGGCTACTCCCCGGTCGCGAGCGCAATCACCGTAGACTCCAGCGGAAACGTCTTCCTCGCGGGGTTGGCCTTCACCGACAGTCCCACGGCGGAATTCGTGGTGGCGAAAGTTTCGTCGAGTGGCTCAACCGAGTGGTTTGCCACATATTCGTTTCCGGATAGGAACGGCGATGCATACCCTTATAGCATGTGGGTCGCTGGGATCGTTGTCGATAGCCTGGGAAACTCGTACATTACAGGATGGGCGAAGGAAGACACGAGCGGCCCAATTACCACAATAAAATTCAGCCCGACAGGTGCAAGGTTGTGGGTTAGGCAATTCAATGATGGAAATATTGATATCGCGTCTGGCATGGTGCTCGATAGCCAGAACAATGTGTTGGTTACCGGGCAGGTTAAGCCCTGCGAAATCGGCTGTACCGGAAACGATGTCGGAATCACGATCAAGTACAACACGAACGGCACTCAACTTTGGACCGCATACACTGGGAAGAACACCTCTGCGCCCGCTGGAACCAGTGTCTATGACAATACCGCCATTGCTGCCGATTCGTCGGGAAACGCGTACGTGGCCGGGTGGTTCAATACAAATGGTTCCACATGCCGTCCCAATCCCAGCCGTTCGGCTGTACTTTGTCAAACCGGGTATGTGGTTAAGTACAGTTCCACGGGCGCAGAAGTTTGGAGCCAGCAAAACGCGCTCTGGGGATCCACGGCTATTAAGCTTGATCGTGAAGGCAGCATTTTTACCGCGGGATCCTACCTCACCTCGAACTCTTCACACTTCTCCGTCACACGGCTTAATCCCTCCGGCACTCTGCTCTGGAATCGTCAATACCAGCACACCTCCACAGGCGACGACGAAGCCTTCGCCCTTGCCGTTAACTACGACAGCGACGCCTACGTCACCGGGCAAAGCACGAGCACCAACAACGCAACTGGATTCGACTGCGTCACTCTCAAATTCGATTACAAGGGCGACCTCGATTGGATCGCGGTCTACAGCGGGTCCGGCAGTGGAAACGACATAGGGTCGGCCGTCACATTTTCGCAGGCGAACCTCTATGTCGCCGCGCAAAGCGTCGGATCGAACAAGCTCCCGGGATGGGCTCTTATCGAATATTTGCAGGACGCAGCAGTCGTCACGCCTTCGAGTCGCACTTTTTCATCACAGAAAATTGGCACTGCCAGCGCGGCGCAAAGCGTGACGCTCACCAACACGTATTGGGGTACTGACCTTAAGCTCGAGAGCATTAACGTACATGGTCCATTCTCGCAAACCAATAATTGCTCCAGCGTCATCGTTCCGTTCGGGTCCTGCACGATTACAATCACATTCAAGCCGACCACAACTGGAGTGCAAACGGGCTCTATCGACATCTACGATCAGTGGGCAGGAAGTCCCGCAATAATCACACTCACGGGCACAGGCACAAATTAGCAGGCCTGCGATTCTCGCAGGGGCACGGCACTGCCGCGCCCCTACGGTGACTGGGCGCGCTGAACGTCAACCACTGCCCAATGCGGGCTGCACGGAATATCCGAATGCGCTATGATTATGGTCCTGCACCAATCCAGAAAGGACCATAGGAGAATGTCTCCCGCATCCAAGAATTCGTTCGGCACGCGCGAAACGCTTCAGGTGGACGGCAAGGGCTATGAAATCTTCCGGCTGAGCGTGCTCGAGAAAAAGCGCATAGGCCATTCAGGAAAGCTTCCCTTTTCGCTCCGGGTGCTGCTGGAAAACCTTTTGCGGCAAGAGGACGACCGCTTCGTCCACGCCAAGGACATCGAAGCGCTGGCGAATTGGGATCCGAATGCCGCGACGCAGCAGGAAATTTCCTTCATGCCGGCGCGGGTCTTGTTGCAGGATTTTACCGGCGTGCCCTGCGTTGTCGATCTTGCGGCGATGCGTGAAGCCGTCCGCAAACTCGGCGGCGATCCGAAGAAAGTAAATCCTCTGTTGCCCGCCGAGCTAGTGATCGACCATTCGGTGCAAGTCGATAAATCCGGCAGCGACATGGCCTTCGCCTTCAACGCCGACCTCGAATTTCACCGCAACGTGGAACGCTACGGCTTCCTCCGCTGGGGACAAAAGGCATTCGACAATTTCAAAGTTGTTCCGCCGGATACGGGCATCGTTCATCAAATTAATTTGGAATATCTGGCGCGTGTTGTCTTCGACGCCACCGTCGACGGCAAGACGCAAGCCTTCCCCGATTCGCTCGTTGGCACTGATTCGCACACAACGATGATTAACGGACTCGGCGTTTTCGGATGGGGCGTCGGCGGAATCGAAGCAGAAGCGGCCATGCTGGGCCAGCCGCTTTCACTGCTGATTCCTGAAGTTGTCGGCTTCAAGCTTCACGGACGTCTGCCCGAGGGCGCGACCGCCACGGACCTGGTGCTCATCGTCACTGAAATGCTGCGCAAGAAAGGCGTCGTCGGGAAATTCGTCGAATTCTACGGCACCGGCCTTTCGAGCCTGAGTCTGCCTGACCGCGCGACCATCGCCAACATGGCTCCCGAATACGGCGCCACGATGGGATTTTTCCCCGTGGATGCGGAAACGCTGGCCTATTTGCGCTTCACCGGCCGTGACACCGCGCGCGTGCGCCTGGTTGAGGAGTACACGAAAGCGCAAGGCATCTTCCGCACTGACGCCACGCCAGACCCGATTTACACCGACAAGTTGGAGCTGGACCTTGCCAGCGTCGAGCCCACACTGGCCGGGCCGAAGCGCCCGCAGGATCGCGTCCCGCTGCGGCAATCGAAAGCGTCATTCGAAAAGTCACTCGAAGGCACGGCACAAAAACACATCGCGGTGAAAAGCAATGGCGACAAATTCGAGCTTTCGAACGGCTCGGTGGTCATCGCCGCCATTACCAGCTGCACGAATACTTCAAACCCTTCGCTGATGCTGGGCGCCGGCTTGATCGCGAAAAAAGCTGTTGAGCGCGGCTTGCACAGCAAACCCTGGGTAAAAACCAGCCTGGCACCAGGCTCGAAGGTTGTAACGGATTACCTCGAAGCCGCAGGCCTCGGAAAATATCTCAACGAACTCGGCTTCCAACTGGTCGGCTACGGCTGCACCACGTGCATCGGCAACAGCGGGCCTCTTGAAGAGCACATTGGCGCCGCCATCAAGGACAACAGTCTCGTCGCAGTTTCCGTTCTGAGTGGAAACCGCAATTTCGAGGGCCGCATTCATCCGCTCGTACGCGCGAATTATCTGGCGTCGCCGCCGCTGGTGGTTGCTTACGCGCTCGCGGGCCGCATGGATTTCGATATGGCCACCGAATCGCTCGGCAACGATAAGAGCGGCAAGCCGGTTTTCCTGCGTGACATCTGGCCGTCGCCGCAGGAAATCGAATCTACTGTGCGAGCGAGCGTGACGACCGCGATGTATCACAAAGAGTACGGTGAAGTTTTCGAGGGCGACGCTCACTGGAAAAGTTTGAAGGTGCCCGAAGGCGATATTTACGCCTGGGAAGAAAAGTCAACGTACATCAAATCACCTCCGTTTTTCGAGGGAATCACGAAGACGCCGGCGCCGCTCACCGACATTCGCGGCGCGCGCGTGCTGGCCATGCTCGGCCACAGCATCACCACGGATCACATTTCGCCAGCCGGCTCAATTGCTGTCGACAGCCCCGCCGGAAAATGGCTCATCGCGCAAGGCGTGAAGCCGGCGGACTTCAACTCCTACGGCGCGAGACGCGGCAATCACGAAGTGATGATGCGCGGCACGTTTGCGAACATCCGCCTGCGCAATCAACTTGCTCCCGGCACCGAGGGCGGCTGGACCGTATACGTGCCCGGCGGCGAGAAAATGACCATCTACGACGCGGCAATGAAATACCAGAAAGCCGGAGTGCCGTTGATTGTGCTCGGCGGCAAGGAATACGGTTCTGGATCCTCGCGCGACTGGGCAGCGAAAGGCACGGTGCTGCTCGGAGTGCGCGCCCTGATTGCGGAAAGCTACGAACGCATCCACCGCAGCAATCTGCTTGGAATGGGCGTGCTGCCGCTGCAATATCGCGCGGGCGAAACGGCGCAGTCGCTCGGCC
>JAOAPW010000467.1 GCA_025463105.1 Candidatus Acidiferrum typicum
CGCTCGGATTGCTGTTTCATCTCAGCCTCGAATACTCTCTAAACATCCCGTTGTTCCAGTGGGATATTCTGTCGGCATACGTCTTGTTCATCGATCCCGCCGACATAACGCGCGCTTGGGATTGGCTACGAACCCGCATGGCTGTACACCCGCTGGCCCAGTAAGCCTGGCAATGGAGGCTGGCAAGATTTGGTATCAGCTCACCACTTCACTAAACTAAGGACCACCGCGCCAAAGCCTCTCATCGGATGAGCCCTTCACCTTATACTGGAGGGAAATTGGAGGGTAGAGGAGTTCATGGCCGCCCTAATCGATGCTATAAACGTCAAACGCAAGACGCTGTTTGAGCTTGAAAACACTCCATTCTACTGCCTCGAAGCAGAGGTGAACACGCCGACGGCTCGTGGCGGCCAGACCTTGGTGCGCCTGAAGATGCGCAATCTTCTTACAAACGCAGTCTTTGAGAAGACGTTCAAGGCAAGTGACAAGTTCAAGGAGCCGGATCTACAGTCGGTTCCGGCCTCCTACCTCTATAGCGATAGCGATGGTTCTCACTTTCTAGACCAGGAAAGCTATGAGACCCTCACCCTTACCGGCGAGATGGTCGGAAATGCGTTGGACTTCCTGATCGAAGGCGCATTGATTCAGTTGCGCAAATACAACGGCAATCCCATCGGTTTGCTGCTGCCACTATTCGTTGAGCTGGACGTTGCCTACACGGAACCCGGGGTGCGGGGCGACTCGTCGAGCGGCAGCGTGACCAAGTCAGCCAGACTGGAGACAGGCCTGGAGATCCGCGTTCCGCTCTTCATCAAAGAAGGGGAAAAGGTGAAAGTGTCAACGGAGAACCGGGAGTTTGCGGGGCGGGCATGAGCCGGTTCGGGATCGATGGCGGGTGTGAGCGCCATCACGGCTGCAGCAGGCATTAGCAGCTACGGCCGCTTCCTCGGAAACACCGGGAACTGACGCTTCCCCCCAATGCGATAGGTTGCGAAGTTCGCTTGATCGACCGTGAACGACAAATAGATTTCGCCGTATATACTGCGCGAGCATGACTCTCAGAAGATGACCAGCGAGCCTCACATTGCCGTAATCGGTGCAGGCGCTTTCGGCGGATGGACCGCCCTCTATCTTCTTCGCGGCGGAGCGCGGGTCACGCTGCTCGATGCCTGGGGGCCGGGAAATTCGCGAGCATCGTCAGGCGGCGAGACGCGAATTATTCGCGGCGCGTACGGCCCCGATCAGCCGTATTCGAAATTAGCCGCGCGCGCACTTGATCTCTGGAAGCAACACCAAGCCCAGTTGAAGCGGAAGTTCTTTTTTCCCATCGGAGTGCTGTGGATGGCCGAAGCCGACGACACATTCGAGCGTGGCTCGCTTCCCTTCCTGAAAGACGCCGGCATCCCTTTCGAGCAGCTCGATGTGAAAGAACTCACGCGCCGATGGCCGCAGATAGATTTCGAAAACGTCAAGTGGGGCATTTATGAACCCCAAAGCGGCTATCTGCTAGCTCGCGCTTCGGCGCAAGCCGTAGTCGATCAGTTCATCGCCGAAGGCGGAGAATATCGTCAGGCAACAGTTGCAGCACAGGATCTCGAGAGCGGCCAGTGGAAGGCTTTGCCCCTCTCAGATGCCTCGACCATCGTCGCCGACCGGTACGTCTTCGCCTGCGGTCCATGGCTGGGCAAGCTATTTCCGCAAACAGTAGGTCCGCATTTCATTTCGACCAGGCAGGAAGTGTTTTTCTTTGGCACGCCCGCGGGCGATCCGCGCTACAACGAGGACAATGTGCCGGTATGGGGCGATCACAGCGACCACTTCATGTACGGAATTCCCGGCAACCAGGGACGCGGTTTCAAAGTTGCCGACGACACGCGCGGGCCCGAGTTCGATCCAACCTCAGGCCAGCGATTGGTGAGCGAAGATGGTCTTGCCGAGGTGCGCCGTTATCTCGCCTACCGTTTTCCAGGAATGAAAGATGCGCCGCTGCTCGAAACGCGAGTCTGCCAGTACGAAAATACGACCGACCAAAATTTCATTGTTGATCGGCATCCGGGCAATCAGAATTTGTGGATCGTCGGCGGAGGTTCAGGCCACGGATTCAAGCACGGCCCAGCGCTCGGCGAGATGGTGGCAAAGCTCGTGCTGAGAGAGGAAACTGCGGACCGGCTGTACCAGTTGGCAAGATTCGAGCACAAACCCAGGCTGTCATCCTGAGGGACGCGAAGGACCTATGGATTCCGTCGCTGCGAGCAAATGCATAGGTCTTTCGCTTCGCTCCAGACGACAACCCAGACTTACGGAGGAATCTACTGAATCTGAATCACGCTTTCCGGACTCGTGGCTTTGATCTCCTCCACCCGCGCAGCCACGTTGCGGGCAAACGCGAACAGCGACTTCGCATGGGGCGAATCCTCTCCCTGAAGCACGGACGGAGAGCCACTGTCGCCTGATTTACGAATTTCCGGATCAAGCTCAACGCTTCCCAGGAAGGCGATGTCGAACTGTTTCGCCGTCTTTTCCGCTCCGCCGCGCGAGAAGATATCGATTTCGTGCTGGCAATGCGGACAGACGAAGTAACTCATGTTTTCGACCATGCCGACGATGTCCACCTTCATCTGGCGGAACATCTCGATGGCCTTGCGCGCATCCTGAAGAGAGACGTCGGACGGTGTAGAGACCACGATGGCGCCAGTCAGCGGAACCGTCTGAATCAGCGAGAGCGCAACGTCGCCCGTTCCCGGAGGCAAGTCAATGACCAGATAATCCAGCTGTCCCCACTGCACCGATCCCAGGAACTGCTTGATGATCGAGTGCAGCATGGGACCACGCCAAATGAGGGGCTTGTCTCCAGGATTGAGGAAGCCGACCGAGATGACCTTGAGCCCGTGCGAATTGATGGGCGC
>JAOAPW010000468.1 GCA_025463105.1 Candidatus Acidiferrum typicum
ACTGGGGAAAGGACTACACGAAGCCTGATTTCGGGACTCGCATGTGGGCAGTGCTCTTGCGATACATGCCCAAAATAGGCCCCTTCAGGGCGCTGGCGTTCAACAATCCCACACCGAAGACAGAAGATCTGTACTTCAAAAGCATCAACACAACGGTCGATCAATACCGCATTTATCTCCGGCAGGTTCGTGCCGGGTCACTGGAACTTGTCAACTGCGATTTTGACACCGGTAAGGTAACCGCAGCGTCGGAATATTCTCTGACTGACGACACCTACGCAAAATTACTGGGCCAATTGACAGGTCGCAAATTCGATCTGACCACGCCCGAGCTGCGCGGCAATATTTTACAATTTTATTCCGACCTTTCCGTGCCCATCGAAACGAAGAAGGACAAAGACCGCTGGCAGGACGTGCTCACCTCGCTGGATCAATTAAAGCTGGTGACGCTGGTTCAGGCTGTCGCCAGCGGGACACCGGCAACCACTCCCGGGAAACGTCCCCTTCAAGAGTTGGGTGTAAAAGATGAGCCCGCACGCGTAGCGCCGCCGGCGCAGTGAAAATCCCCCGCGGCAATCGTATTTCCAGCTAAGCTATTTCCATATGATTTGTTCACCCGTGCACCGAAGGATACTTCTCTCGATTAGTGTTTTGGTATTCTCTTTCGCGGCTGTTCTCACTCCTGTCAGGCTCATTTTGGCTTACCCCATCCCCGGTAACGAGGCTGCCACAAAACCGCCGGCCATGATCATCGGGTTCGTCGGCGGATTCATCGCGCACGATAACCCTGTTCATAGCGAAGTTCAGCTCGCGGCACGTCTGCGCAAGGAGTTGCAGGTGGGCGTCAATGTGGAGACTTATGAGAGCTATCGCGGAGGAAAAGCCCGGCAAGCGATCTTGAAACTTCTGGACACAAATCATGATGGAACTCTAACCATGCAGGAGAAGCAGAATGCCCGAATTATCCTGTATGGTCATAGTTGGGGCGGAGCGGAAGCCATCTATTTGGCGCGCGCACTGGAAAAGGATGGCATCCCTGTACTCCTGACGGTTCAAGTGGATAGCATCGCCGCCCCGGGCAGAGATGACATAACGATCCCCGCCAATGTCGCCCAGGCCGCCAATTTTTATCAGCCACATGGAATTCTCCAGGGACACCACGACATTCGCGCCGCAAATCCGTCACGCACGCGAATCATTGGAAACTTTAAATTTGATTACGAAAAAAGCGCCCTCACATGCTCCGAATATCCCTGGTACGACCGCATCCTCGTGAAACCTCACACACAAATTGAATGTGATCCGGCCATCTGGAATCAAGTGGACTCGCTGATTCGGACGAATTTGGCTTCCGTAACTCCGGGCGGCCCGGCGCAATAATACGTTCGGTACACCGGCCACTCTCATTTCGTTCCCATCGTGAACCAAACTGAAACCTCATCGTCAAAATGTGCAATATTGCACAGTCGCGTTCATTCCGGGGACGCACGGTCTGCGGTGACGAAGACCGGCTTATATTCTGACAATCTTCGTAATAGAGCAATACAGCACAGTATTGCCGTTCGCCAAGCCTGACACTATCACTTCACCGCAACATAAGGAGAGTCACCATGAAAAGTTCCGCAGCGCTTTTAGCAGTCCTTGCAATGTTGGGCGCATCTACATTCGCTCAAGCCCAAACCGCAGCTTCCGACGAACATAATCAAATGCCGACGTACAGCGTGAACGTAGTCAGCCGCACGACGCGTGCCGTGAAATACGCGCACCGCAGCGGCGCCACAAAAATTAACTTTCTTGGAACCAGCCTGATGCCGGGTTTGACCGGCGAAGCGAAGGTGGAGAGCAAGCGCGGCGCCATGGAAATCGAAGTTGAATTACAAGGCCTCGACAAACCCACCTCGTTTGGCACTGAGTATCTCACATTCGTTATGTGGGCGATTTCCCCCGAAGGCCGGTCCGTAAACGTCGGCGAAGTCCTGGTTGGCGACAATCACCGCAGCAAACTGGACGTTACGACAGACCTGCAGGCCTTTGCGCTTATCGTAACCGCGGAACCCTATTATGCGGTCCGCCGTCCCAGCAATGTTGTGATTGCGGAAAACGCCATTCGGCCCGACACGGTTGGAACCACCGAAGCCATGGATGCGAAGTACGAACTCATCGATAAAGGCGGCTACATTCCCACCGGCTATCACTTTGATCCAGTTGTGTTGAACTCCAAACTGCCGCTTGAATTCTTCGAAGCACGCAACGCCGTGCGAATCGCCAAGTCGGCCGGAGCCGAGACCTATGCGTCCCCCAGTTACGAAAAAGCCGTTGGCCAGATGAAGCACGCCGACGATATGGGAACCATGAAGCACGTCGACAGGAAAGCGCTCATTTCCGTTTCGCGCGAAGTCGTGCAGACGGCGGATGACTCCCGGGAAATAGCCGTGAAGCGCATCGAAGAAGTTCGCATGAACGCCGATAAGGATGCAGAGTCGGCCAAACTGGCTAATTCCCGAGCGAGGACCAGAAGCGAAATCCAGGGCCGTATGAATGCGGAAGCAGAAACCGCCGACGCCAACCGCGGCCGCGCGGACGCTGACCGAGCCACAGCCGGCGCCAACCAGGCAGCAG
>JAOAPW010000252.1 GCA_025463105.1 Candidatus Acidiferrum typicum
ACGGCGAGCGTGGCCGGCAATCCAGCGACCGTCGTCTGCGGAAGCACGATGGTGCGTGGCGCGGGCGTCTGTACTCTGGGAGCCTCCTGGGCAGACGCGAAAACCGCACAGGCGGCCATAACAACGAGCAAAATGGCGCGCGAAAAAAACTGCCGGCCGCAACTGAGAGGCATCCACACGAGAATTGAATTCTACCTTGAGTGACGCCCCGGTAGGAAATGTACGGCTCTATGGGGCCTTGTAAAAACTGCGCAACAAGTCTCAACACACCTTTGGCGCTGGAAACCTGGGAACGCCAATCGGGAGATTGGCGTTCCCGGGCGACATCACTGGCATTCTTCGCCCATCTTGAAAGCTTCTCACCAGAAAATGATCAGCGCTTGTCCGTGCGGTTAAATACTTTTGCTTCCAGGAAAAGCCGGTACAGTTCGGGATCAAGTTCGTTTTGTTTAACCGACAATTCCAGAATGTCCAACGCGCGCTCCGAGGGAACAGCCCTTTTATAGGGCCGGTCGGAGGCAGAGAGGGCGTCAAACATGTCGCAGATGGTCATGATCTTCGCCTGGACCGGTATTTCGTCGGACTTCAGTCTGTAAGGGTAGCCCGTCCCGTTCAATTTTTCGTGGTGTGCGCGGGCAATGCGGGGAATTTCGCGAATTTCCTTGGTCCACGGAATCTGCAGCAGAAAATTGAAACTATGGATCACGTGCGATTCAATCTGTACGCGCTCTTCAGGATCAAGACTCCCTTTCGGAATCGAGAGGAAGCGCACCTCATCCGGCGTCAAGACGGGACGTTCGAGCCCGCGCGGATCGCGGTAGGTTTGGCGCGCGATTTCGAACAGCCGCTCGAACTGCCCCGACGGCAGCACAGTCGGCTCATTTGCCTGCAGGATGGCCCGGAAGGCTTCTTCGAGTTCCGCGCGGCGCAAGCGGTATTTCTCTTCGAGAATTGCCACGCGGGAAAGCGCATCCTTCCGCTCAAAATCGAGCAACGCTTTAAACTTCTCGCGTTCCAGACTTGCCTCGAGATCCTTGTAAAGGTAATCGAAGCGGGAGGCGAGGACATCCATTTGCTGCGGATATAATTTCTTGGCTTTGACCAGCACTTCTTCCCGCACGCCTACTTTGCCGAAGTCATGCAGTAATGCGGCGTAGCGAATTTCCTTCATCTGCTCCGGCGAAAAGCGGGTCCCGGCGTAGCTCCCTGTTTCGACGCGATCCACGGTTTCAGCGAGTCCCACGGTCATGCGCGAAACACGCTGCGAATGTCCTGAGGTAGTGGGATCGCGTTGTTCGATCGCTGTGATGGAAGCCTGGACGAACCCTTCGAACAATTTTTCGATGTCGTGGTAGAGCCGGCTATTTTCATAGGCCACCGCGGCTTGCGAGGCCAGCGAGAGCGCCAGCCGGACGGCGCGTTCGGAAAACGGCCCCACTTCCCTGGTGACGGATTCCGCCGTGGTCAATCGTGCGGAGGGATGGGTCTTACAGTTGATCAATTGCAGTACCCCAAGGATCTCTCCGCGGCCATTTTTCATCGGTAGCGTGAGCAAGGAGCGAGTCCGGTAGCCGGTTTCCTGATCATATTTTTTATTGAAGCGATAGGGACGCCCGCGCGGAACGTGATACGCATCAGCGAGATTGATGACTTCTCCACGCATGGCGGAGTAGCCCGCCAGGGAATCTTCGCGCATCGGTAGGACAAATTCCTCGAAAGGAAACTGGAGGCTGTCGTTCTGCGTGCGTTTGAAACGAAGATGGCGCTCTCCCGGACCGGCGGTGAGCGCGTCGGGACGCGTCTCCTCGACAAGGTAAAGGGAACCCCCGTCGGCTCTCGTGATCTGGCGGGCCTTCGTCAAAATCATGTCGAGCAAGGCGTCGACATCGCGCGTCTCTGACAGCGCCACGCCGATGCGATTGAGTTCTTCCATTTCGCGCTCGGTTCGTTTGAGTTCAGCGCGTGCGGTGCGCTCCCGCTGGGCAAGCTCGATGTTGTCAAACGCCGCGGCCACCGTTTTGTGGACCAGCTTGGAAGCCGCTGTACTGGGCAGAGTCGCAAAACAATCCTCTGCGCCCCCGCCGTCCGAGCCGTTTCGTGCGATGCCGATCAAGCGAATGTGCGGATCACGGCGCGTGAGCCGCCGCAAAAGAGGCAGATCGTGGCCAGGCAGATCTGCCAGGCAAACAATCCCGGCTTCGCTGGAGTTCGGTAGGACTGCGGGGTGGCCGCGAGTAGGACGAGGCAGGGCGCGAATTGAGTACCGACGGCTGAGCGAGCGCGTAAGCCGAGCGGCCAAGGACCGCTCGAAGTACCAGATCTCTCCAAAGCGCCGCATGACTATAGGTGCGGGATTCGCAGCGAGGGAGTCTGCCATCCCGTAAGGCGACTATATCGGAATGGTTAGTCGCGACCTAGCAATGCGTGAGGCGAGTTGTCGTGAAAGGACGTAACTACTTGCCTCACACGGTATTGCGCGGCAAGCCTCGCTTTGTTAGCCTGCTTTTCAGTGGGGAAGGTCGCCTTGAATCTGAACAGGCGCGTGCTCGTAGATGCCTGCCAAAATTTGAGGCGCCAAAACCCTTAAGCACCCCGATGAGGCCCCTTTGCGTATAGAAGCCGGAGCGCGCACCGACCTGGGTCGCGTTCGAAGGAACAACGAAGACTGCTTTGAGATTGAGGCCGATCTGAATTTGTATGTCTTATCGGATGGCATGGGTGGAGAGGCGCATGGCGAGGTAGCCAGCAGGCTCGCGGTGCAAACGATCATGGGCCACTGCCAACAGGCCGCAAACAGCCACGCGACTCCGATTTTCGGCGAGTCTAAAGCGGATGTATCGGAGCGCACTAACCGCTTGGCAAGCGCGATTCACCTTGCAAACCGAAAAGTGTATGAGATGGCGAGTTCTAACCCCGGCCATGCAGGCATGGGAGCGACCATTGTCGCCGCGTGGATCGAAGGACAGAGGCTCTCGCTCGCGCATGTGGGTGACAGCCGCGCTTACCTGCTGCGGGCCGGATCGCTCGACCAACTTACCGCTGACCACTCGCTGGTTGCCGAAAAAGTGCGCATCGGTATCTTGACGCCGCAAGAGGCCGACGCGAGCGAAATGCAAAGCGTCCTCACGCGAGCTGTGGGAACCAACGAGAACGTCGAAGTGGATGCGGACGAACAAATGCTGCTTGCAGGCGATGCCGTGTTGATGTGCTCGGATGGATTGTCGCGCATGGTGACCGATCCTGAAATCGCGAGCATCCTCCTCACCAGCATATCGGCGCAGAACGCGGCGGACCGCCTTGTCGATCTGGCCAACGAAAATGGCGGCGTGGACAATGTCAGCGTGATCGTTCTGCGCATCGTGGCCAAGCCGGAAGGCGTGCTCGATCGTCTGAAAATCTGGAAACGAAATTCCGGGTAGGTGTCGGCCCGGCTTCGCCGGAGGAGAGTACAAAGATGTCGAGACTCGTCCTGAAATATGATCGCGCGATTTTGAAAGAGGTTCCGCTCGGGACACGGCCGGTCACGATCGGGCGGGCGCCGGACAATGACATCCCCATCGACAATCTGGCTGTCTCGAATTATCACGCGCGCATTTACGTTGAAGCCGGATCGCTGGTTGTTGAAGACCTGAACAGCCTCAATGGATCGTTCCTGAACGACATACGCATCGAGCGCGCCATGCTGAAGGATGGAGACGCCATCCTGATTGGCAAACATCATATTTTTGTCGACCAGGCGCACGACGCGGTCATTTCCGCGGATGAGCTTCGCAAAGCGCCGGCTCCGCGCGTCAATGAAACAATGGTGCTCGATACCCGCCAGCGTCGCGAAATGTTTGAACAGGCAGCGGCGGCCGGCGAACGCTCTCAGCTTGCTCCCGATCGTTTGCGTGTCCCAACACTCACCGTTCTGCAAGGGCGCACCGACAAAAAGGAATATCGCCTGGCCGGGAAACTGACCGTGATCGGCCGTTCGAATATGGCCACTGTCCGGCTTAGCGGCTGGTTCACGCCAAGTATTGCGGCGCAAATCAACAAGCACGAGGACGGATACTATCTGGGGCGCGGGGACCTGGTGCCGAAAATCAATGGAGTCGAAATCGGGGCGCTGACCAAACTCAATGACGGGGATCTGATCGAAGTGGGCCGCGTGCGGCTGAATTTCCTTTATCGCGAATAAGCCGGCGCGACACCAGAGAAAATTGCAGGATCATGCCCGGAATTCCCACGGATAGTAAATCCCGCCGCACTCCCCGCGCACTGAGCGCGCTGCTGAAAGCATGGTGGCGCCGCCGCGTTCCTTTTCTGATCAGTCTGGGACTCACCACTTTCGCGCTGTTCATTTACTCCTACACGTTCGTCGGCGACCGTCCCACGGCCATATTTTCGTTTATCAATCGGCTGGAACTTGATGCGCTGGATTTCCGTTTCCGCGTCCGCCCGGACCGCTACAAACGTCCCGACTCGCGCATCATCATCGTGGACATCGATCAGCGCTCCCAGGAAGTTCTCGGCCGGTGGCCGTTTTCACGCACGCACTTTGCGAATATGCTGGACACTGTTCGCGAGGACGGCGCGAAAGTCGCGGCCTTCGACATTACTTTCAGCAAGCCCGACGAAACGGCAGCTCCCATCCGCGAGTTGAAACGAAACGCAATGGAGCGCCAGAAACTCGGCGGCCGGATGGATCCGCGCGAAATGGCGGATCTGAACCGGTTGGCGAAAGAGTACGACGGCGACGAACAGTTTGCGCGCTCGATCGAGCGATTCGGAAAAGTGGTCCTCGGAAATTTCTTTTTGTATTCCGAATCCGATCTGAAGGGTGTGGACGCCAAAACGCTCGACCGCTACGCCAACATCCTCGCTGATTTTCCTTTTCCGCAAGTTCGCGCGGCCAATCCGCAGACCGGCCAGCGTGATTTGTCCCACCTGATGCAGGGTTTCGGCGAGCCGTACGGCCTCTCGCCCAAGGGTACGCAAGCGAACATTGAAATCCTGAGCGACGCATTGCGCAAGGCGCACGGCGCAACCGGATTTTTCAATGTGGAGCCCGACCCCGACGGCGTTGTGCGGCATTCGCTGCTCGTGCTTCCCTACGGCCGCTCGAAAAATTTCGATGATTGGGATCTTTATGGATCGCTCGACGTTCAGGCGGTGCGGCTGTTTCAAGGTTTGCCCGATCAGCAGACAGCGCTCGATTTCAGCGAGACCGGAATTACCGCGCTCGAGTTTGGACCGTCCCTGATTGTCCATCCCGACGCCATCGGGCGAATGATGATCAATTACGAAGGAGACGTGAATACGTATCCTTACGTCTCCATCGCCGATGTTGTGAATCACAAATTCGCGCCGGGAACATTTCGCGGAAAAATTGTGCTGGTGGGCGCGTCCGCCACGGGAATTGGCGACCTGCGTTCCACGCCTTTCGCCGGGATCAATTATCCCGGAGTCGAAATTCACGCAAACGTGATCGACAATATTTTGAATCGGCATTTCCTCGTTCGCGGCGCGAACCAGGTTGCCGTGGACCTGCTGCTGATTCTTCTGTTCGGCGTGCCGCTGGGAATGTGGCTGGCGCTGGCGCAGCCGAGGTCCATGCTGTACGGCTTGCTGCTGCTCGTTCCGTTCGGTGTCGGATCCTGGTACGCGTTCCTGCACGGATGGTGGCTGAACTTCATCGTGCCCTCCGGAACGCTGGTCGCCAACGTGGGCTTCGTCGCTGTGTATCGCGCGCTGGTCGAGGAAAAAGAAAAGCGCAGAGTGCGCGGCGCGTTCCAGCAATATCTGAGCCCGGAAGTGATTCGCCGTCTGCTGGAAAATCCCGACCTGGTGAAGCCGCGAAAAACAGAAATCACGGTGATGTTCAGTGACGTTCGCGGATTCACGACCATCTCGGAAAAACTTGACGCGCAGGAACTCGCCGCCCTGCTGAATGAATATCTGACGGAAATGACTCGGATCGTTTTCCGCCACACGGGAACCCTCGACAAGTACATCGGCGATGCCGTCATGGCGTTCTGGGGCGCGCCGTTTGAAGAGCCCGGACACGCAACGAACGCATGCCACGCGGCCCTCGAAATGATCGCGCGGCTTGCGGAAATGCAAAAGAAATGGCGCGCTGAAGGAAGACCGGTGCTGGATATCGGCGTGGGACTCAGCACCGGAGTCGCGTCGGTAGGAAACATGGGCTCCACATTGCGTTATGGATACACCGCGCTGGGCGATACCGTAAATCTATCCGCCCGCCTCGAAGGATTGAATAAGGAGTACGGCTCGCACATCCTGCTGAGCGAAACAACGTACGTGGAAGTGCAGGATCCGGCGCTGGTTTTCCGCGAACTGGATTTAATCCGCGTCAAGGGCAAGCTGCAACCGGTCACGCTTTACGAATTGTTGGGCACACGGGGCACTCCGGAAGGCGATGCGCCTGATCTGGAGGAACGCATCGAGATGTTCTCGCAAGGACGCGCATGCTACCGCGAGCGTCGCTGGCAGGATGCACAAATTATTTTCGAGAAGCTGCTGGAGCGCTGGCCCGAAGATGGCCCCGCGCGAATGTACGCAAATCGCTGCCGGGAATATTACGTTGCCGGCCCTGAGAAAGACTGGGACGGCGTCTACGTCATGACGCACAAATAACGAGCGCGCTCATTTCGTCAACATCCTTCATTTCCTTAAGATCCTCATCTTCCTAC
>JAOAPW010000003.1 GCA_025463105.1 Candidatus Acidiferrum typicum
TTCCGGAACGGTGAACTACTCCGCGCCCGTGGCGACGCTCGCGTTGACGAACACGGTTCAAGGAATTGGCCTCAACCCGGAAACGCAGCAAGCGGTAATGGTCGATCCCTCGCCGAATGGCGCATCGAACGGCGTCGTGTCGTTCTTCAGCCTGCTGGACCAAACTGTTTCATCGTTTGTTTTGCGCACAGGCGATCCCACGACCGGTCCGGCGGAGACGGGAAGCGTGGCTGCGGCATTCAATCCGCTTACAAATATTGCCGTCACCGTGAACCCATCGAATAGCACTCTCTCCGTGATCGATCCGTCCGCACTTAAGCGCCTGACGGGCCCGTTCCCCACCGGCTTGGGTCCGGTCGCCGTCGCAGTAGATCCCGGCACCAATCTCGCCGTGGTCGCCAACCAGAAAGGCGACAGCGTATCGATTATTTCACTTGGTACGTCATTTCGACCGCTCTCCATAACCGAAACGAGCCCCAAGAACATTGTGGTGAATTCGTCGCTATCGAGCGTTGCCTCTCCTGGCGTTGCGAATCTGACGATCATCGGCACGGGATTTACCAACACCTCCGTTGTGCGCCTCGATGGCATCCCTCTGCAACCAACATTTGTCAGCGCTCGCGAACTGACCGTCACAGTGCCGCCCTCCCTATTAACCTCGGCCCGACGCTTCGCGGTCGACGTCATGGACGGCGCGAACTTCAGCAATGCCTCGGACTTTACCGTAGAGCAGAGCGTGGATGTGTCGACTGGTTGCTCGACGGCGCCGCTACCGGCGGGCGTAGCCATCGACCCAGTGCAGAACATAGCCGCCGTCAGCTTGTCCGGATGCAACACGCTAGCGCTGATCGATCTGACGACCGGCACCGGAAGGACGGTCGCCGTCGGAACGAATCCGCTTGGTGTTGCCGTGCTGCCGCGGCTCCACCAGGCCGTCGTTGCGAACAATGCGAGCAATAATGCTTCGGTGGTGGATGAACTCGGGCCGTCCGTCACGAGCACCGTCACCACTGGCTCGGGGCCCACGGGCGCGGCAGCGGATCAGGATACCGGAGAAGTGGCCGTAGCAAATAGCGTGGCCAACACGGCCTCGGTCGTGAACCTCGCGTCTAACGGCGTCAGCAGCATCTCGACGGGCCAGCGTCCCATCGCGGTCGGCTTCGATTATCTGACGCATCAAGTCGCTACGGCTGCATCCAGCGGCAATTCGGTGGGCATTGCCACAGCTCCATCGGGCTCGCTCTCTGCGAGTTTTTCGGTCAGTCTCCCAACGTCCGTGGCTTATGATCCGGCGACCAATACGTTCCTCATAGCTTCGAGCACCGGCAATTCGGTTACGATTTACGATCCGACGACGCAGCAGATAACCGGATCGCTTCGTGTTGGCATAAATCCGACTGCCATCGCATACAACTATTTGACCGGGACTCTGATCAGTACAAATACGGGCAGCCATACCGTTACGGTCGCCGATCTTATCAGCCAGCGGATTCGCGCCCTGCTGACGTTGCCGGCGCCGCCAGTGAATTCAACGATCGCTCTCTCTGGACTTTTGCAATTCGCCGTGGATATTCATCCGCTGACGAATCTTGCGGTCATTGCCGACACGGCGAACGGGCGGGTGCTTCTGGTGCCAGTGCCGCGCTGAGTTTTTTTTGCAACTGGGAAGCGTGCCCGGGCTCAGCCAACTCCACGGAGTTGGGGCGCATCGGTAACGGGTAAGTGGATGTGCGGGTTCTGACCGGCCGGGGTGCATCAGCATTAGTGATTGACGCACATGAAATCAGGCCGCTATAATTCGCGATTTGTGATTTTGGTTTGATAGCATTCGGGTGCGGGCTCTACTTGGAGCCCGCCGGAAAAAAGTGCGGGCTCTACTTTTACGCTGAACGTTTCCCCTGAGCCCTTCACCCCCGCGGGGGTGAAAGCGAAGGGCGTCAAGTGAAGCGTGGAGTCCCGCGGAAGAAAAAGGAGCAAGGATGAACGTTAATTCGGCAAGGGGCTCCACTTGGAGCCTGTCAGGATCACGTTCCAAAGGTATTTGCGCTGCGTTGGCAATTATTTTCTTGGCGCCGCTCGCCGGGATCCGGGCACAGTCGACCGGCGGCGCCGCCGCTGCGTCGAATCCGGCAAAAATAGCCGTACTGAACGTGCGGAACGCCATCGTGGCCACGGCCGAGGGAAAGCAAGCCCAGGCGCAACTGCAATCGCAATTTGCACCCAAGCAAAATGAATTGCAGAGCACGCAAAAGCAGATCGAGGATATTCAACGCCGCTTGAACGAAGGCGCGCGTACGCTAAGCGATGATGAGAAGGCAAAGTTGCAACGTCAAGGTGAACTTCTCACGCGGCGGCTGCAGCGCGATAACGATGGTTTGACCGAAGAGCTAAACGCCGCTCAGGGCGAAATCGTTGACTCCATTGGACGCAAGTTGCTCGATGTCCTGGATCGCTACGCGCGCGAGAACGGGTACGTAGCCGTGCTCGACACTTCCGCGCAAGGCAGTCCTGTCATCTACGGATCGGCCCAGGCGGATATTACGCAGGAAGTTGTCCGCCTCTACGATCAGGCCTATCCGATGAAGAGCGGCGGCGCCCCCGCGGCGTCCACGCCCGCGCCGAAGCCTGCTACTCCAGCTCCCGCTCCGGCAAAAAAGCCTACTCCGTAACGCTTCACTTTTTTGAGAGTAGGGCTAAAAATTGAAATGTCCCAGGGGCCGGTTTTACGCGGCCCCTGTTTCTTATTCGGCGCCTGAAGGCAGGACTCGTGACAGTTCAGGCGTTAGGGCTTCTGCAGCTTGCAATTGAAGCAATGGCTGACTATACTTAATTAGCCTGAAGCCGGACGCAATCTTCAGTGGGCGAGAGCCCACTTTTTTGTTGGGCGCGAACCGGAGCGCCGGGGGCCGAACTATCGCTGGTCGGGCGGGCCAGTTGGAAGGCTGAGATGGAACTGGAGCGCATCCGCGAAGCTGCAGAGCGCGTGGCGCAATCGCTGGGCCTGGAAATTGTGGACGTCGAATGGAAGGTTGGCCGAGATCGCTTCCTGCGCGTCTATATTGATAAGCCCGAGGGCGTCAGCCATAAGGATTGCGAAGCCGTCAGCAATCAATTGAGCGTATTGCTGGACGTGGAAGATCTGATTCCTGGGCAGCAGCATTATATTCTCGAGGTCAGCTCGCCTGGTCTTGACCGCAAGTTGACCAAGCCGGCGGAATTCGAGCGCTTCACGGGTCGGCTGGCGCGAATCTCCACAATCGAGCCGGTGGAGAATCAGAAATTTTTTGAAGGCCGTCTGGCGGGGGTCGCCGGCGGCAAGGTTCAGATAGAAGTGCAGGGCCGGGTGATTGCCGTGCCGATGGAAGGTATTCGCAAGGCGAACCTGGTTGTGGAATTTTAAGGTGAGGGAAAAATGGCCAGTCTGCTGTATCAGACAATCGAGCAGATCAGCCGGGAAAAGCACATTGAACCGGAGGTGATCGTCGCGGCGATTGAAGACGCGATGATTGTTGCCGCGCGGAAATATTACAAGACAGAAGAAGAGCTCCGCGCAAAGTTCAATCCAGACTCCGGGCAGATTGACGTGTTCGCCGTGCGTCCCGTGGTCGAGGAAGTCACCGACCCGAAAAAAGAATTCACGCTGGCGGAAGCGAAGAGGATCGATCCGAGCGCGGTCGTGGGCAGCGAAGTTGTGATTCCCAAGCCCACTGACGTGCTCGGCCGCATCGCCGCGCAAACTGCAAAGCAAGTAATCATGCAGAAGGTGCGCGAAGCGGAACGCGACACCATCTACAACGAATACAACGGCCGCGTCGGAGAACTCGTGAACTGCGTCGTCAAACGCACCGAAGGCCCGGATGTGATCGTTGATCTGGGACGCGCCGAAGCGCGCATGCCCAAACGCGAGCAATCGCGACTCGAGACCTACAATATCAGCGACCGTTTGCGCGTTGTGATTCGCGCGGTGGATCGCTCCGCGAAGGGACCGCAGGTGATCGTCTCCCGCGCCGATCCCATTTTAGTGCAACGCTTGTTTGAGATGGAAGTTCCCGAAATTTACGACGGCACCGTGCAAATTCGCGCCGCTGCGCGTGAAGCGGGAGAACGCACCAAGATCGCGGTGCAGAGCCGCGATAAGGATGTTGACCCGGTAGGCGCATGCGTGGGAATGAAGGGCATGCGCGTGCAATCGATCATTCGCGAGCTGCGCGGCGAAAAAATCGACATCATCCCGTATTCCGAAGACACCGTAACCTTCGCGCAAAAAGCGCTTTCTCCGGCCAAGGTCACGCGCGTTCAAATCATCGATCCTGAAACGCGGCATCTGGAAATCATTGTCGAGGACACGCAGCTTTCTCTCGCCATCGGCAAGAAGGGGCAGAACGTTCGTCTGGCCAGCAAACTGATTGGCTGGAACGTGGACATCAAGAGCGAGGAAGAAAAGCGCCAGGAAATCGAAGCGCAAATGGCCGCACTCACCGCGCCGGGTACTCCGCTGT
>JAOAPW010000014.1 GCA_025463105.1 Candidatus Acidiferrum typicum
TGCAAACGGATCGATCGCGACACCGTACGCCGTGCCCCCGGGCTGAAATATCCAGAAGATGGGCACTACGTCCACGGCGTATTCGAATCTACCGCGCAGAAACCCTGGCCCTCGCGGGTCTGTCAAAATCCACCCATAACGTCCACCGACAGTCCACACCCCAATGTCCGACGCGACGCCCCTCACAGTATGTCCGCCACCGGTCCAGATTTCCAATTCGCGCCCGCCTTTTTCCGGACCAGCCTGGGCGTGTATGCCAGGTGGACCGCAAGTCACGAATAGTCCCATCAACAGGAAAAACACAAAAGGCGGCTTCATGAATGTGAAGTTCCTCACTGGGCGCGTGATTTCACAACGGCAGGGTTGTAGGTTCGAACGATACAAGAAGGCCGGTGATTTGACAAATGTGGGGAGCCCGCCGCCAATTAGGTTTTTGCTCGACGCAAACGATACTCGATGTCGAACCGGCGAATTATTTTTCCACAATTGGAAGTGAAATCACTTCAGCCGCGGCGCCGGACGCATCCAGGCGCGTCCCCAGGGCTGAATGCTCGCGCCGCACGTAGCCGAGGCCAATCGGCCGGCCAAACAAAGGCGAGAAGCCTGAACTCGTGACGTGCCCGGCTTCTTTCCCGCCGGAATCTCCGGGAACGAGCAACTTTGTCCCGGTTGCGGGCGCTTTCGCATCGAGAAATTGCAACCCGGTGAGCCGCCGGTTCGCGTGACCTCGAGAGCGAACTCGTTCCACGATTTCCTGACCCGTGTAACAGCCTTTTTCATAGCTGATGTGTGAAAGTTCGAGTCCCGCTTCGTGCGGAATGTTTTTGTCGTCGTAATCGTGCCCGAACCATGCGATACCGGATTCCAGACGAATCGAATTGACGGCTTCGAAACCAGCGGACGTGCCTCCGATGGCGCGGACGCGGCTGAGCAGGCTTTGCCAGAGCGGACTGAGATGTTCACGCGCTGCGACCAGCGTCGCCGAGGGGTGGCCCGCGAACGTTCGGCGCACGATGCGGTAGGGAATTGATCCGAGAGTCGCTTCGACGTGCGACCTTTCGGGCATGGCTGAGATGTCCACTTTGGCTAACTCTGAAATCAGTTCAGCGGAGCGGGGCCCCAGCAGATCGAGCGTTCCCGTCGAAGAAGTCAAATCATCGAGCGTCACGTCATCCATGATGATGAATTTGTCGAGCGTGGCGAACGTGCGTTCGCGCACCATCGCATGGGACGAGGTCAGAATCCGATCGGCATCGGCGAATGTTTCGACTTCGGCGAGGATGTGTCCCTGCGGGTTTAGAAGAAGGCCCACCGTTCCTTGCCCCGGCTTGAGATCGCGGACATTCGATGACAGCACTGCGTTCAAATAGCGCTGGCGGTCCGGCCCGGCAAGCGAGAATAGCGCGCGGTAATTCGTGTCCACCAGTGCTACCGCGCGACGAATTGCCTGGTATTCGGTTGAAAAATCGCCGAAGCGCGCCGGTAAGATAGTGCCAAAATATTCACCCATTTCCGCCTGGACGGATCGGTGCAAACCGAGCAGCGGCGATTCGAATGGCGCGGAAACCGTCGGATTCTCCATAAGACGATCTTATCCTAAATAGGTGGATGCGGTATTGCCTGGGAGCCGTTGTTGGAACCGCTACGTCTGCAGGGCCGTCTAAACGAGTATAGTGAATTAGGCGCAGGCTCTCCTTGTTTAGCCAGAGTGCCGAAGGGAAGCCCGCCGGGAACTGGTGCGGGCTCTACTTGGAGCCCGCGGGGAATAAAGATTGAATGGAATTTACAGCAACATTGCGGATGGCTTTTCGCGCTCTCGGGCGCAATAAAATGCGCACGGCGTTGACCATGCTCGGCGTCATCATCGGCGTCGCCGCGGTTATCTGCACAGTGTCGATTGGTGAAGGCGCTACGCAGAGAATTCAGGCCGCGATTGAGGATATGGGCGCCAACATGGTCTGGATCGAGGCCGGCGGCGTCAACCTGAACGGTGTTCGCACGGGGAACGGTGCCACCAAGAGTCTCACCGTCGACGACCTCAAGGCGATACAGGATCAGATTTCTCTGGTTTCTCACGTCACGCCAAACGTGGACGGGCGCGCACAGGTTGTTTACGGAAATCAAAACTGGTCGACCTCGATGAGAGGAGTTTCGCCGGATTATCTTTTCGTGAGAAAACTGGCGGTCGACCATGGCGCATTTTTCGGTCAGGATGAAATCGACCGGGCGGAAAATGTTTGCGTCCTGGGTCACACCGTCGTAAATATCCTTTTCACGAGTGACGATCCACTCGGGCAAACGATTCGCGTCAACAACCAGCCCTGCAAGATAATTGGCGTCATTGAAGAAAAGGGACAGTCCGCCACGGGCCAGGATCAGGACGACATGATTCTGATGCCCTACACCACGGTGCAGAAAAAAATCAAAGGCATCAACTGGCTCGATGATATCTGGGCATCCGCGGCGTCTCCCGAGGTGATTCCGGAAGCCGAAAAGGAAATCGCCGACCTGCTCCGCGAACGTCACCACCTCCGCCAGGGTCAAGTCGACGATTTCAATATTCGACATCCGGTTGACATTGCGAATGCCATGGCCGATTCGGCGCGAATGATGGAAATATTGCTTGCCAGCATTGCCTCCATCGCGCTTTTTGTCGGCGGAATCGGGATTATGAACATCATGCTAGTCTCGGTGACCGAACGGACGCGCGAAATCGGAGTGCGCATGGCTGTCGGCGCCTCCGAGAAAGATGTGCAGATGCAATTCCTGAGCGAGGCGGTAGTCATGAGCTTGATGGGCGGAGCTATCGGACTGATTTTCGGCATGATCAGCTCCGTGCTTGTCGCGCGCATCTTGCAATGGCCCACGGCGGTACCACTGTCCGCGGTTCTGATCGCATTTGTGTTTTCCGCGTGTGTGGGAATATTTTTTGGATATTATCCAGCCTGGAAAGCCGCCAGCCTCGATCCCATCGAAGCGCTTCGCTACGAATAGGCCGACCGACATGCATTCTGAGTAACGCGGATTAACGAGCTTTCTGCGCGGCGCGATTACGGACAAACGCGACGATGTCCTGGGTGGATGTTCCGGGAAGGAATATTTCAGCGATGCCGGCTTTTTTGAGGGCCGGAATATCCGCTTCCGGAATCGTGCCCCCGAGCAGCACAGTCACGTCGGTCATGCCTTTCTGCTTCAGCAATTCCATTAATTGCGGCGCCAGCGTATTGTGCGCGCCGGACAATATGGAGAGGCCAATCACGTCGACATCCTCCTGTGCGGCGGCCGAAGCGATCATTTCCGGTGTTTGCCGCAGCCCGGTATAAATCACTTCCATTCCCGCGTCGCGCAATGCGCGGGCAA
>JAOAPW010000032.1 GCA_025463105.1 Candidatus Acidiferrum typicum
CAACGGCGGGTTGTTACGCCAGAAGTCGCGCGGTAACCCCTGAGAAGTCGCCAATCCAGAAGTGATCGACACCTGCCTTCGAAACTGACCCAGTCCACGCCAGTGACCCTGTTGCGGAATTCGGTCAGGTGTGGTAACTCCAAAGTTGACAGTTTCCTCCATCCCAGACTACCCAGCAAATCCGTTCACAGAAAGGAAACCCCAATGCCATTGGTTACTGTTGGTCAGGAAAACTCCGGAAATATCGATCTCTATTACGAGGATCACGGCTCGGGTCAGCCCGTCGTGCTCATTCATGGTTGGCCGTTGAGCGGCGCTTCCTGGGAGAAGCAGACCGCGGCCCTGCTGAATGCAGGTTACCGCGTCATCGCATACGACCGCAGGGGATTCGGCCGTTCCAGCCAGCCCTCGACGGGCTACGACTACGACACTTTCACCGAGGATTTGAATAAGCTTTTGAGGAAGCTCAACCTGCGCGATGTCGCGCTGGTGGGCTTTTCGATGGGCGGCGGCGAGGTGGCCCGCTACCTGGGCGTCCACGGATCACAACGGGTGAGCAAAGCGGTCTTCATCGCTTCGGTGCCGCCATACCTCATTAAAACGTCTGACAACCCGGAGGGGGTGGACGGCAGCGTCTTCGAAGGAATCAAGAAAGCCATTGTCGCGGACAGGCCGGCATTTCTTTCCGCATTTCTCGCGAATTTCTACAACGTTGACGTACTGAAAGGCAAAGGCATCAGCGACCAGGCCGTGCAGGCCAGTTGGAATGTCGGCGTCGGCGCCTCCGCCAAGGGCACTCTCGAGTGCGTCTCGGCGTGGGTGACCGATTTCCGCAACGATCTTCCACGCATCGACGTGCCCACGCTCGTCGTACATGGCGATGCCGACCGGATACTTCCTATCACTGCCACGGGAATTCGCACGCAGAAAGCCGTCAAAGGCTCCCGCCTGGTGGTGGTAGAGGGTGGACCGCACGGGTTAACCTGGACCCACGCCGAAAAAGTCAATCGCGAGCTGATGAATTTTCTCGGTCAGAAAAAATCAGCTGGGGCGGACGCTTAGCCGATTCAGAGCCTTTCGTAGCACGGGTTTCAGCCTGTGTGGTTTTTGAACTTCATACTTGGGAAAGCCACACAGGCTGAAGGGCCTGTGCTACCGAAAGGATTGCGGCACCAACGTTTAATTCTTGCTTTGATGCCGACAGACAGAAAGAGAGGATTGCACCATGATCTTCGGATTTACACCATTTACCTTCGTGCACGTCCTGTTGAGCCTGATCGGGATTTTCTCAGGGTTCATCGTGATGTTCGGACTGCTGACTGCGAAACCGCTCGATGGCTGGACTGCGTTGTTCCTGGCGACCACTGTGCTGACGAGTGTGACCGGGTTCTTGTTTCCGTACCATGGGTTCTTGCCATCTCATGCCATCGGCATCATTTCGCTCGTCCTGTTGGCGGTCGCCATCTTTGCGCGATACGGCCGTCATCTCGCCGGCCCCTGGCGCAGAACATATGTGATCACCGCGATGATTTCCCTCTATCTGAATGTTTTCGTCTTGATTGTGCAGCTATTCCGGAAGGTGCCGGCCCTGAATTCTATGGCTCCAACGCAGTCCGAGCCTCCTTTTAAAATTACTCAGCTCGTTGTTCTGGCGATTTTCGTCGTGCTTACCGTCATGACGGCGATCAAGTTCCACGAGGACACGGTCCGTACGGTTTGAGGCTGCAGTAGGACAGATACTCTTGTCTGTCCAGTCCAGCACGATTTTGCCGAAGCACACACGGACAGGCAGAAGTGCCTGTCCTACTTACCGCTATTTCTTCACATATTTCTTCAAATCTTTCGGGCCGACTTCCGCACCATAGATTGTGCCGTTCGAATCCACGGCAATGCCTTCCGCCGCGCTCGTGCCGGTGGCAACTTCGACAGGATCGGGAATGAACGCCGTGACTACGGCGTCCTTTACATTTCCGATGCGAATTCCGCGTTTCCAGCCGTAGTGGTTCTTGGAAACGGACTCCGATTCAGAGTCAGTCACATAAATAATTTCATGCTTGTCGATAAAGATTCCGCTCGGCCGGCTGAACTGTTTCCACTCCGCAATATAGTTTCCCTCCTGGTCGAAAATCTGAATCCGGTTGTTGTTGCGATCTCCGACGAACAGGCGTCCCTGCGAATCGAAAGCCAGGCAATGCGGGGTGTCGAATTCCCCTGGGCCGGTTCCTTTCTTCCCCCACGTCTTGATGAATTTTCCATCTTTCGTGAACTTCACGATGCGGTTGTTGGAATTACCGCCGTGTCCGTCGGCAATGAAAATGTCGCCATTTGGAGAGATCGCCACAGCGGACGGCATATTGAAAGTGTCAGGACCATCTCCGGCGACACCCGCCTTGCCGAGAGTCATCAATACTTTTCCGTCGGGAGTGAATTTAAAAACCTGGTGGCCTTTGCCATCCGCTCCATGGCCATCGGTTACCCAGATGTTTCCATCCTTGTCCACCGTGAGCCCGTGAGGAAATAAGAACATTCCCGCGCCAAAACTTTTCAGAAGTTTGCCGGAGGGATCTAATTCGAGGATTGGTGCGAGGTTTGAGCCTTCGCACGTGTTTACGCCGCATCGTTCAGCAACCCATATATTTCCGTGGCCATCGACATCCACACCTGCAGCCGCTCCCCAGGTTCTCCCTTCAGGAAGCTTGGCCCAATTTTCAATCGTGCGATACGGATTAGGCTGGGAATTCTGCGGGGCGTCGGCTTGCGCGTACGCTCTTCCGCCAGAAGCGCCGGTCATCGTAACAAGCAAAACAGCAACCGCCCCGGCTAGAGCTAATCCCGCGCGATTCGAGCGTAGCGTCATGGCACGTCCTCCAGGATTTGGCATCCGAATATGCGGCACGATTCTACCGCACCAGGACTTATTACAATTCGAGTAACTTATTGCCGGGGCAGGAGAGTTCTGGATACGCACAACTGTCTACGGCCTTAACAAATTTTTTCCATAAGGTAGACTGGAGGAGATGCGGAATCGAAAGAATACCAATGTCGTTCTACTTGCCTTCATTCTTGTTGCCATCATCGCGCTTTGGCTTTTTCGCACGCAGTCTCCGTCGAACAAATCCGCAGGCTTCGCTGTATCCGGTGAGGCGCGCCTGGGGCCCGCGGATATCTATCCTGATCCGGTGCGAACGCCCGGCGCAACGAATCCCGACATTACGCAGGATAACATCCGCGAAACGATTTGCAACCCGAGGTGGAGCACAAAATCCATCCGTCCTCCGGCCAGCTACACGAATCGTCTGAAGGTCGAGCAAATTCGCGAATACGGCTACTCTGATTCCATACTAAGAGATTTTGAAGAAGACCACTTCATTCCCCTGGAACTGGGCGGTAACCCGACCGATCCGAAAAATCTCTGGCCGGAACCGTTTGATACATCCATTGCTGATGGGGGAGCTCATTCCAAGGACAAAGTGGAGAATTACCTGCACGCAGAGGTCTGCGCGGGCAGCCTAACGCTGGAACAGGCGCAAAAAGAAATTACGGAAGATTGGTATCGCGTTTATACAACGTCAGTACCTCATTAAGCCCGGCGCGCTGTTTTGGCAATATCGGGCGGCCGGGAATTTCTGTCCGATTCGATATGTTATTCTGGGACTTCATTGTAAATTTTCGCGGGCCACAACAGGAGTGTAATTTTTCACAATGCCGCAACCATTTCCCACTGATCTTTCGTCACAACCCGGTGTCTCGAATGCCGCGCCCGTCGATTCTCTGGCGGAGCGTCGCTATCTGATTGAGCAAGCAGGCTCGTTTGCCGTCACGCAATTTTATGCCGATGGATTTGACCGCCTGACGCCGCGGGAGCGCCTGCTCGCTTATCATTTGGCGGAAGCAGGCATCGCAGGCGATCCGATCTACTACGATCAAATCGCCCCGTACGGTCTCGAGCTGAAACAGTTGCTCGAAGGGATTTGGACGCATCCGGAGGGGATCGACGCCGACGCTCTCGAAAAAATCCGCAGCTACACGAAGCAAGTCTGGATTCAGCACGGCAATTACAATCAGGACAGCTCACGAAAATTTCTACCTGAATTTACGTCCGCGGAATTGCGCAGTGTAGCGCATTGCGCGTTTAAAAACGGCGCGAATTTTGGCGTGAACTCCGGCGCGCAACTGGATACGCTGCTGGCTCGTCTTGAGAAACCGGTTTTCGACGCGAATTACAAAACTTTTTTGACGTCAAAGACACCGCCCCCCGGGCAAGACGTCCTGACCGCGAGTGGAAATAATTTGTATGAAAACGTTACGCGCGAGGAAGCCGGGAAAATTACCGAGCAATACGCGCTGAACTCACGAATCGTGAAGCGTGACAGTCAAGTCTTTGAAGAAGTATGGCGCGCGGGCACGCCCGACGGAAAAGTTCCGCCAGGCCGGTATGCCGAATATATTCGCCGCATCAACGCTCACCTGGAGCAGGCGGCGGCCGTCGCCGAGCCTTCGCAAGCTGCCGACTTGCGAAAATTGATTCGCTATTACCAGACCGGTGAGAAATCCGATTGGTATGCCTATTGCATCGCCTGGGCGAAATCAGCGCCGACGGTCGACGCCATCAACGGATTCATTGAAGTCTATCTCGATCCACTCGGCGCCAAGGGCGCATTTGAATCCGTGGTGAGCTTCGTGGACACCGATCAGACGAAACTGATGCACGCTTTCGCGGACAATGCCCAATATTTTGAAAATCGCGCGCCCTGGATCGACGCGTACAAAAAGCAGAACGTCCAGCCGCCAGTCGCGAACGTCATCACCGTCGTCTCCGAAGCCGGCGAGGGCGGACCGATTTCCGCGGCCGGAATTAATCTGCCCAACGAGCAGGACATCCGCCAGCAAGTGGGGACAAAGAGCGTGTTGCTGTTCAATGTGTCGGCGGCATTTGCCCAGGCCACGGGCGAAAAATCGCTTCGCGAATTTTCTTCGACGGAAGAAGAAATCGAGCGAGGCCGCCAATACTATTCCGAATCGCGCAAGCTGATGGTGGCCATGCACGAAGTATTGGGTCACGGATCAGGCAAGGTGAGCGACAATCTGGCAGGCGACCCGCGCATTTACCTCAAGGAATATTACTCGACACTTGAGGAAGCGCGCGCCGATCTGGTCGCGCTATGGGATTTTGCCGATCCCAAACTCACCGAGTTGGGTATCGCCGACCAACAAGAATTGTTGCGCGCCGCGTATGATGCCGAAGCGCGCGCCGGACTTACGCTTCTGTATCGCTATCCCCATGGAGAGCAGATCGAGGAAGATCACGACCGCGGCACACAGATGATCGTTCACTACCTGATGGAAAACTTTGGCTGTATCGCTCCGGTCATGAAGGACGGCAAAATCTATCTCCGCGTCGTGGATTACGAAAAAATGCATGCCGGCGCTGGCATTCTCCTGGTGGAAATGATGCGCATTAAAGCGGAAGGCGACTACGACGCGATTCGGAATCTGGTCAGCACCTACGGCGTAAAGCTCAACCCTCAGTGGCGCGACCAAGTGCAGGAGCGCGCTAAACGTATCAATTTACCTACACGCGGCGCCTTCGTTTCTCCGATTGTTGAGCCGATTCGCGATGCCACCGGAAAGCTGGTGGATGCGCGCCTGCGCTATACGTTCGATCTCGCGGAAGTGATGCTCGACTACTCGCGCAAAAGCCTCGCTTATTTAGCTGGCAGCACGCTCAGTGAGTCCTGAATCTGTGAAAATAACCGGGTGTTCAACCCAGGAGTGTTGACCCTGGTCCGCGAGGTGTAGTAAAAGCCACGCGACTGCGCAAGGAGGCTTCAATGACAAAGTTTCGTGTGCTGCTTCTAGTATCTTTCATGGCCGTATCTTCGTTGGCTTTCGGACAGGACACCATGAAAAATGGCAGCAAGGAATGGACGGATTTGGAAAAAGTACTCTGGGACGCCGATCAACAGTGGCTGTGCAGTTCCGGCGCTGGACCCTATCATAAGAACATTAAAAATTGCGTGGAATTCCGGAGCAAGTATTGGGCTGACCAGTTTTTCGAGGTAAGTGCGAATGGAACGATCACAACCAAGGCCGAGATGGTCGCTTCGCAAACCGCGGGCATCCCTACACACGTCCCCGGTGTCGGACCTTATCCGGAGAATTTTAAGTTGATGGCGGTTCACGGAAACTTCGCGATGGCAACGGATCACACGCGTTTCAAGAGCGTCGATGCCAATGGCAAGGTCAACTTCACGTCGGAAGTCACCTTTTTAAGGCTCTTTGTGAAAGAGAACGGAAAGTGGAGGCCTGCGGCCGGGGCTGCTGTTCCAATCGTTGCCCCGAAGTAAGCCACCGTCACCAATACCCGGAACGGCTTCAGCAAGACTTACAAAGACAGATAGCCGTTCCGGGAGGTTCCACGCTTGCCTCGAGGCTTATGTGAAGCCTCATCAGATCAATTAGCGTCCAAACACCAGCACTCGAAAGTTTCCCGGCTTTGGTGTCGGTTGCGGATGGGGTTGCTTTTCAGTTGGAGCGGCTGCTGGATTGTAATCCGCCGTACTCAGAAAAAGCTTGTGGGTCTTTGGATCAATCTGAATAGTTCTGGCCCCGTACTCACTCTTGATGGTCTCAACTTCGCTGAGCTTGTCGGGCGAGTCTTCGTGAAAAATGTGAATCATGCCTTCGCGTGTGGATACGAACAACATCCCCGTTGCAGGCTCGAACGCGTTCGCGTCTACTCCGCCAGAAATTGGAAATGTCTGGAGAACTTTTCCATTGTCCGCATCAATCATTGCCACCATTTGCGGGCCGCGACCTGCGGAGAATAGCCTCCGGTTCTTTTGGTCTATCGCCATGGAGACGGGCTGACCTTCCGGTGCGGTCGGCCAGCGAGCCTTCACAGTGTTCGTGTGCGCGTCGATCGCGAAAACCTCATTTTTTTCCTGACCATTGTCGTAGACCATGCCCTTGCCATCAACGGCGGGGAATTGTACGGCTCCCTCGAGATCGATGTTGGTTATAACGGCTTCCTTCACTGGATCGATAACGGTCGTGTTGTGGCTATCTCCGTTGAAGACAAAGATGTGCTTTGTCACCGGTTCGTAGATGATCGCATCCGTGTCGACTTGGCCGGTTTTGATTTCGCCGGTGACTTTTAAGGTCTTCAAATCGAAAACGACGACCTTCTGGACGTCCGCGGCAGTCCGGGCATCACCGTCGGTAACGAATCCCTTGCCAATCTCCTGATCGAGAGCGATTCCGTGACTGCGGATCAGACCGCTAATTCTGCCCACCACAGAGTAATCATCGGCATTGAGGACCACGACCTCCGCGCCATGTGATACGTAGACGCGGCGCGCATCGGCATCAACCGTGATGTAGTCATAATACTCATCGCCGCCTGGGGCTGGAGGCAAAGAAATCGTCTTAATCAGATGGTAGCCGGAGCCTGACGGTTTCTGTTGAGCATAGGCGCCCAATAGAAAGAAAGCACTGAACATTGCAAAGAACAGACCTGCTGCCAAACGGCCAAAGCCGGAAAACTTCATGGAATCGCTCCTTTTAAGTAGTGAGCTGCGGAGATCGTAGGCACTAACGAAAATGTCCTCAGTTCAGTTCGCTAGCCAATTTCGCATCTGGTTTTCCTGGCCCGAATCGGCGACGCAAACAGTTTCGACTCAGACACAAAAATCGATGTTTTGGCACGCGACGCCGTCAACACTCCGACATGCTCGTAATAGTGCGTATGGGAGGTTTTATCACAGATGCCGCGTCACTTCCAGTCGTGCGGGTTCGTTTTATGTGCGATGTCGAACGACATGTTGCTGTTGATTCAGGTCCGGGCAGGTCTAAGTATTTCGCTGACGCGTGCCATTAATCCCTGTGCGTCGAAAGGCGCTCGAACCTTGGCATCGTTATCGAAATATATAAATACATCCCGTGGTTGCATCTGCGATTTCCCAGGCTTGATTATTTGTTTGGCATCCGCCGGTTGTTCTCCCCGAGCCCAGGAAGCTACGCGGGCGGCCCACTGATCGAGGGCTTCGCGATCATATCCGCTGGCATAAAGCTGCTCCGAGCCATGCAGCCGGCAGTAAATAAAATCGGAAGTGACGTCCATCAGCCGGGGCCATTCCACTGTGTCGGCGCACACCAGCGCCACGTCATACGCGCGAAGCAACTCGATGAACGCCGGTGTCACAAAACTGACATGGCGAATTTCCATGGCGTGACGCAGCGGAAGCCTGGCGTCCGTTTTCAGCGCGGATCGGCCGCTCAGACGCTTGTCGTGACGCCGTGCCAATGCGGCGGCGGACTCCGTGTCGTGCGGCAACATTTTCAGGAATGACTCAAGCTTTGGGAGATCGAAACGGAAATTCGGCGGGAATTGCCAGAGGATGGGTCCGAACTTCGGCCCCAAACGCAGAACACCGGATGCCAGGAAATTTGCCAGGGGCGCCTTTACATCTTTCAGGCGCTTGATGTGCGTGATGAATCGCGGTCCCTTGACGGAGAAAACGAAATCATCAGGCGTTTCGGCGGCCCACGCCTCAAAATATTCAGGGCGCTGTAACGAATAGAACGTTCCATTATTCTCGATCGACCGAAAAATATTGGCCGCGTAAGCGAGTTCGCGTTTTTGCGGAAGCTTTGGAGGATAGAAAACTCCGCGCCAGGGCGGATACCTCCAGCCTGAGATTCCGATACGCACTGTGCCGGGGGCTGCCATAAAAATATTCCGAAACGTCGCCTGTCAGAGCACGCGCGCAATTTTTTTGAGATCGGTGATGAACTGTTTCATGGCATCGTGTCGAGCCTGTTCATCCGGCGCGCGCAAGATAGAAGATGGGTGCACGGTGGCCATCACATGGGACGCAAGCTCGGATTGCAGAAACTCGCCCCGGTGCTGCGTGACGCGAAAATCCCGGCCCAGCAGGCTTTGCGCCGCCGTCGCTCCCAGCAGGACGATAATCTTCGGGCGAAGCGCCGCGATTTCCGCGTCCAGCCATGGCCTGCATGCGGCAATTTCCACGGCATTTGGTTTTTTATGAATGCGCCTTTTTCCTCGCGGCTCCCACTTGAAATGTTTTACGGCATTCGTGACGTAAACTTTCTTGCGATCGATTCCCGCGTCCTCCAGAGCCCGATCCAGCAATTTCCCGGCTGGCCCAACAAACGGTCGGCCTTCCAGATCTTCCTGGTCGCCGGGCTGCTCGCCAACGAACATGATTTTTGCGTTCGGCGCGCCCTCGCCAAAAACGGTTTGCGTGCCGAGTTTCCATAAATCACACGCTTGGCAATTTTTTGCGGCTTTCTTCAGATCTTCCAGGTTCCCATGCAGCGGCAGCAAAGGATTTGCAGGATCGTGTTTAGAACGCTTGGCCATGCTATTTAGATGCGCGCCTAAAAATATCGGAATATCCCTACAGGAATATAGAAATAAAACTAGGGGAAATAATTGGTGATTGATTTTCAAAAAGGCGTGTCCTCTTCGTCCCGAAAGGCACGGGACGTAGAGGCCGCTACAAAACCATCCTTGTCTCCAGCAGTTGTAGAGGCCGCCCGCTCTTGGGGCTGGCAGATGTTCGTTCTCTACAGAACCAAACTGAGTCACTACCGGAAATATCCGGGGATTGACAATGATCAGGAACTCAGGGAAAATCTCTCTGGGCGAACAAAAAGCGAATATATTTCCAGCCCTTGGGACCGCCCATTGGACCTGCTATGCCTGCAAATCTTGCCGCATTACGCGCTCAAGTCGAACTCGCTCTGGCCGGGCGTGTTCCCGCTCCTTTCACGATTCGCGAACACCAGGTTGAAAATGTTCCCACGGGCATTTCTGAAGTGGATGCATTGGCTGGAGGGTTGCCTCGCGGAGCGCTCACTGAAATTTTTGGTCCTCCTTGCTCAGGCCGCACAAGTTTATTGTTCTCCGCTTTGAGCGTCAGGACAATGAATGCCGAAGCATGCGCGCTTATAGACGGATGTGACGCATTTGATCCCCACAGTGCGGAGGCCGGCGGAATTGATCTGAAGCAATTGCTGTGGGTGCGCTGCCGCACCATGGAACAAAGCTTTCGCGCCACTGATTTTCTGCTGCAGGCAGGAGGGTTTGGGTTCATCGCCCTCGATCTGAGCGACATTCCGCGCGAACTGGTGCATCGGGTTCCCCTCGACACCTGGTTTCGTTTTCGGCGCGCTGTGGAGGGCACGCCAACGATTCTATTGGTTCTGGAACAGGAACCTCATGCGAAAACATGCGCTTCACTGGTGCTGCGAGTAAACGCAGAGCGCTCCCGTTGGAAAACGACAAACCCCGCGGACGTTGCGGATTTTTACCGCAACCCATTTTCGCGGCTTCTCGATGGCTCGGAAGTTCATGTCGAAATGATTCGCTCTCGCAGCCATTGGGGCACCAAAACTGATTTTCAGAATGGGCGAGATCCGCGTATGAGAGATAGCTCCATGAAAATTTTTGAGACAAAGGAAATTTTTGGCTTCTAGGGGGCCAACCTCTTAACTCCCTCGGTCAGGCACATGCAGCGTTGTAGAACTTTCTGCAATTGAAACCGGAATGAGCGGGTGAGGTTATCAAAATTTCTTTATGGCGTTTGCTTCTATTTACGTTCCCAATTCCATGGTGCAAACCATTGTGCGCGCCGAGCCCGATTTACGCGATCGCGCGATCGCTCTTGTGGATGGATGTCCTCCCCTCTGGAAAATAGTTGCCGCGAACGAAGCCGCTTTGCGCGAGGGGATCGAATTGGGCATGGGAGGATCGCAAGCACAGCAATTTTGCAAAGTGGAAGTCCGGCATCGTTCTCCGGAACAGGAAAAGGCTGCCCATGCAGCTTTGCTGGACGTGGGGTGGTCTGTATCTCCGCGCATCGAAGATACGGCGCCGGGCATGATCGTTCTCGATCTTGCGGGCCTGACCTCGTTATTTAAATCCCTGGAAAATATTGCCGCCATACTGGCTGAGCGCTCCTCCCGTGTCGGCTTGCATCCCAATATTGCCGTGGCCTCCAACATCGAAGCCGCGATCCATGCCGCAAGAGGCCTTGCTGGAATTACTTTGATTCCTCCAGGAGAGGAGCCGGAGCGCTTGAGTTCACTGCCGGTTGAAGTGCTTCTGCCATCCACTGAAATTCTCGAAACGTTGCAACGTTGGGGCATTCGCACATGCGGAGCCCTGACTGCATTGCCTCTCCTGCAATTATCCGAACGCCTGGGCACTGAAGGAGTTTTCCTGCACCAACGGGCAGGAGGGAAATATTGCCGTTCGCTCGTTCTCGCTGAACCGGAAACACGCTTCACCGAAGAAATGAAGCTGGACTACGCCATCACGGAACTTGAGCCATTGTCATTCCTGCTGCACAGACTGCTCGATCAAGTGTGCGCTCGTCTCGAAGCGCGCGCACTTGCCGCTTCCGCTTTTTGCCTGCGATTTGATTTGAAAGATTTCATGGAAGAGGAATCTAAAGTTAAAAATAAATCTTCCGTTTCGATGACGGAGTCCAGGATCTACGAAAAGATACTGCGTCTTCCCGTGCCTATGCGGGACTCCAAAACACTTTTGAAATTGCTGCGATTGCAATTGCAATCCGATCCGCCCAACGGTTCCATCGTAAAAATTATTCTTACAGCCGAACCTGCCCGGCCGCGTGCGGGGCAAAAAGGATTGTTCGTTCCGGATTCTCCGGATCGCGAAAAACTGGAAGTTACCATCGCGCGGATTGCCGGACTGGTTGGAAATTCAAACGTAGGTTCGCCCCAATTGGTGGATACGCATCGTCCCGGAGAATTCAGGATGTTCCCCTTCTCTCCCGCATCGGAAGAATCCGCCGGCAGCCGGAAACGTGAACCCAGCTCTCGCCGCACTGCGATCGCTTTCCGGATGTTCCGGCCTGAACTCCTGGCAAACGTGGAGTCGCGAGAAGGATGTCCCTTCCGTGTAAGTTTTCGCGGCGCCCGTGGGAACGTTGTCGCGGCCTCCGGGCCCTGGCGGACTTCCGGAGATTGGTGGGAAACGCATGGATGGCGCGAGGACGAGTGGGATGTCGAAATCCACTTCAATTCTTCGGGCAAGAAACAAATTTCTCATCGGGGCGCGCAAGACGGACTGTACCGGATTTATTACGACTGGATGCGCCGCAGCTGGTTTGTGCGAGGCAGATACGATTGATGTATACGGAACTCCATGCGCGCTCGGCGTTCAGCTTTCTTGAGGGAGCTTCCCTGCCCGAGGAATTGGCAACGGTGTGCGCGGAGCACGGAATGCCGGGCATGGCTCTGCTCGATCGCGATGGAGTCTATGGCGCGCCGCGTTTTTATCTGGCCGCAAAGAACATTCCCATTCGCGCCCACATCGGCGCCGAAGTCACATCCACGGAAGGCTGGCGTTATCCACTGCTGGTTGCATCCAGGC
>JAOAPW010000057.1 GCA_025463105.1 Candidatus Acidiferrum typicum
GACGCCATCGCTGCCAAAAACCGAAAGCGGAATCAACTCACGGCACGTGTCACGATGGGCGAAGACGTTGAAGATGGCTTCCACAAAGCTTGGCTATCGCCAACAAAGAATCCGCTGAAGAGGACGCTGGTCGCTGCCTGACGAGGCCGAAACCCGCAGGCACGGGCTCCTGCGGGTCGCGCCGTTACGCGGCGCCTGATGATGGCTGAAAGGAAGGGCGCGATGCGAGTCGCAATCTACGGAAGAATTTCCACCACCAACCACGGGCAAGACATCAATTTCCAAACGCGCGACCTAGAGCAATTCCCCCAGGCCCGCGGCTGGCAGCTCGTAGATTCCTACCTCGATATTGGGATCTCGGGTGCCAAAGACAAACGCCCGCAACTCGACCGGCTGATGGCGGACGCGCACCGCCGAAAGTTTGAGGGGGTGATCGTTTGGCGCTTCGACCGCTTCGCGCGGTCCGTTTCTCACTTGCTCCGGGCACTGGAGACGTTCGACGCCCTCGGTATTGCGTTCGTCAGTCTGAGCGAACAGATGGACACGACAACGCCAACTGGCAAGATGGTCTTCACCGTCCTGGGCGCTGTGGCTGAGCTCGAGCGATCGCTGATTGTGGAAAGGGTAAAAGCGGGACTCCGAAACGCTCGCGCGAAGGGACGCGTCCTCGGCCGGCCGCGTACAGTCGTGGATGCTGAACGAATTACCACTCTCCGCGCACAGGGCCTTTCCTTGCGTGCGATTGCCTCCGAGCTAGGGGTTGGGCTTGCCACGCTACATCGTCCGTCTGTACCCCGTTCCAAAACTCAGGAAAGGGAATTTGGAACGCGATAGACGGGTCGCCAAGTGCTTCCGCCCACATTCCGAGAAGCGGACTTCACGGGACTTGGCCCAGAGTGGTTACCTCCGAGTGGCCGACTATAGGGAGGTAGCAACGGACGCACACAAGGATTGATGTCACCCAGGAGCCCAAGCATGCTATGCCATACTGTGAATAATGATGAAGAAACAAACGGTCGTCGCGCTTGTCCTGCTGTTGCTGATTCCCATTGTCTGGATACTGGGGGGATTGCTGTTCAGCCTGATTAACCCCGAAATTGCGGCAGGGCATGCGAATTATGTGCGGAACTACCACCTGCTCAGCCTCGTGAAGAGCATGTTGGCGTTGGGATCGAGCGGGGTTGTAGCGATCTTGTGGCTGCTGGCGTGTTTTCTGGTGATTCGGTCCAAGGAGCGATCCTCGTGGTGGTTGTTTTTGGCGGCTTTGGGGCCCTTAGGGTTCGCCATTCTGGCGAGGCTGAACGACAGAGCGTCCGCGGAAACGGACCCGCATGCGCGGTTTGTGCGTAGCCTGAACAGATTTATCCGCCTCGGCTACGAAGTGTGCATCTTCGTGGTCATATGGCTGCTTGCCTATCAGGCCATGGTTCTCAAGCGCAACCTGATGATCCTGTATGAGTCTGCCACCACTGGAATTTCGACTGCGCAGATCATCAATCTCCAGAATGCTTCGTCTGGAATGTGGGCCTTCGCCGAGGGGATGGAAGTGATGTACATGGTGGTTCTTCTCTATCTGATTTGGCCTATCGTATTCAACATCGTGGGCCGTGTGGCGGCGATTATGGCATCACCCGAGACGCGCTGAGTCTCGGACCGCTCCGTACGCGCTCGGGCTATAACTCCTGATTAACGGCGTTCTCGGCAACTGGCTTTCGTAGCCCGAGACTATTTCCGATCTTCGCTTAACAAATATCATTTAGCGTCTCTCGGAAGGTGCCATTGACGACGCTTGTCTTCGGGGCGTCGAACCGCCTGCTGTTTTCGATCTGGTGGTCCGGGCTCAAACGGCGAGGAATTGCGCCCCTGATATGACCTTCCAGATTTGTTGGAGTTCTGTGACCGATTCGCGATGGATTTTACCGCGCTGGTCAATTTCTGCAATTCTTCTCTAATCAGTCGCAATTCACTTGCGATGTTGTCGGCGGTCTCATCTCTCATGTTGCACCCCTTCACCAGTTAGCTCGGAGCTAGGCTTCAAACCAATTCGCATTGCCAAATGACCAGCAGGGCCATTGCGCTTGGGCCTGCTCCGCTGCTGTGCCCCGACTAGACGGTGTCTAGTCCGCTAGCCGCGAATCGAAATCACCGCTTTGAATTTCGTCCAAAAGTGCTTTGGCTAACTTGGGTTCGCCAAGTACGTTGGGTCCACGCATGGAACAGTAGTGCAAGAAACGTTCAACGAGTGGGTTGGGTTGACCAAACTCTGCTCTCAATTCGCGAATCTGAAGCGCTGCTTCTCTGAGCTGTTGTCCATCCTTCCAGTCCAGATACTTGGCCGCATCCGCATAGTTGTTCTGACCGAATAAACCCCAGCGACCATTCTGGCATTCGTTAAGGCAAGAGATTAGGAGAGAGCGAAATTCGCCCTCCAAATCGCCGAGCCTCTGGCCTTTGATTGGTTGGCGCATCGGATGAAATATCGCACGCGGCTGCTTCGACTGTCGATACCCCATGAACCGTGGCGTGTCAAATCCTGTGAAACGGGCTTACCGGAAACTGGGAATCCGGCCATTCCCACATTCCGAGAAGCAGGACTTATCGGGACTTGGCAGAGTTAGAACCAAGTTTGGTTGCGGATGTCTGCTTGCCATTCGATAAGCATGTCGTTATCCTCGGGGCCTATTACCAGTCGGCTAAGTCGCCGGACTTCTTATGTCGCCAGTGACGCGGCTGATGGAGAAAAGATTATGAGCAGCGAGGAAATCATTGTGAAGGTGGGAGCCGAAGGCGGTGACTTAACACTTTATGGTGCGAGAAGTGGTAATGGCTGGTTATTCAGCCTGAACGTATTCGACTGCACATCGCTGCTACTAGACGAGGACGACGGTGGTGGGCAAGCAATTCAACATCGTTCTTCTTC
>JAOAPW010000089.1 GCA_025463105.1 Candidatus Acidiferrum typicum
GCGGCATGAATAGGCTCGATTCCCCCCGAATAGTTCGCCGTACCGAATCCAATCTCAGGTAATCGATGTCCCGACATTCCCAGCGATTTGAGATCCATTTAGGCCTCCGGGCACGAAGTGCTGCAAGCCGGATTTCGCCCACATAAAAGCCCAACCATGTGGGCAAGTCGTGAGAACGTGATTTTTGGCAAGGGGTTCCCACATTTGCGGTAATGCCGGTAATCGCAGGTAGCAACGTGATGATACACTCCCCGGAACGGGGGAGCTGTGTATCGCAACTTGCATTCGCCATAAGTCATGGAACATTTCGACAGTCGCCGGACCAAACCCTGCATAGTGGCAATGAATTATAGGAGGATCGTTGGATATGCGCGACATAGCGATTGAGCGTGGTCAAATCTGAATGTCCGATCCAGGCCTATAACGTGGCAATTGGAACACCATTCCACAAATGAAATGTCGCCCAAGTCCGCCTGAACTTATGTAAAGTCCAGTGCTCGCCAGCAGGGCGAATCCCTGCAATACTTCTCTGTCCCAGGAATAATGTTAAAGAAATCGTCGTCCGTGCAATTCACGTTCGCCATTGCCCTCTCCTCATTATTGAAATACCGTGGCGAACGGACAGCGGGGCAAAACCTGTAAAAAATATAAGCGTCGCATTAGCGGACGCCGATAAGCTTATGGTTTTAAAGGGAAAAGATTTTTGGCTGGGAGGCCTGGACTCGAACCAGGATAGTCAGCTCCAGAGGCTGATGTACTACCGATTGTACGACCTCCCAGCAGCGCGACGTTGCAATAGTTTACGCTATTCTCTGCTCCTGTGAAAGTGGGGCAATCGGGGTAACTGGGGCAAACACGGCTTGAATCCGAACCTCGCCGGCATCACCAGATTAGTTTGAGTGCGAATTGAATCTGGCGCGATGTCGTTTGTGTCGAGGTGATGAGTCCCGCGCTTGGGATGGGTTGGCTGTTCTGGTCGAAGACTGTGAGATTGTCGGTGGGCGAGGCAAAATTAGCGTGATTGAGAATATTGAAAAACTCCGCGCGAAATTGAGCGTTGAAGTTTTCTGAAATGCGCTTCACATAGTTGTTCTTGAAAACGGAAAAATCCAGTTTGGATAGTCCAGGTCCAATCAGCGTGTTACGGCCGAGATTTCCCCAGCGGTTACCGGGAACCGGAACAGCCAGGCATTCGGTCTTGATAAAATGATTGGGGTTGCCGGAATTGGTCAGCGTGTCGCAACCGGGGCCGGCGAGGCGATCCGGTGGCTCGCTGGTTTGGTCCACTTTCATTCCCACAACGTCTCCACCGAGAATTGGTGTGAACGGTTGCCCGGTGCTTAGCTTATATAGACCGCCTAACTGCCAACCGGCCAGCGCCCAATGCGGAAACTTCGAGTCACTCGCGGGACCGGGCACTTCCCAGGTAAAGCTCAATACGAAGGTTTGGGCGACATTGAAATCGGAGAGTCCGCGCGTCGTGCGCTGATCGAAGAAGAGCTGATTAAATAGACCATTCGGAAAAGCGTCATCGGCTACCGTAGCCGACAGCGTATCGATGCTCTTGCCCCAGGTGTAGGCCCCATGAAACTCGAAGCCATGGCTCACGCGTTTGGTGACATCCGCCTGCATGGCGTCGTAAAACGAATTGGCTTGCCAGAGGGTAGCGTTGATGCGACCAAAATTGGGGTTCAGCGTTTGACTGGTCAAGGGGGACGGAAAGAGATACCCCGCGGAGGTCAGCGTTGGAAGCACCATATCGATGTTGTCCATCCGGTAAGGCTGGTGGACACCCCGTGATCCCACGTAGCCCAGCGTAACTGCAAGTGTCGATGACAGCTCGCGTGCTACGCTCAGGTTCCACTGCATTACGTAATTTCGCTTGGGATTCTGCTCGACAAAGGCGGCAAGACCGGAATTCGATTGTCCGCTAAATTGTTGATACGCGCCCGTCGGAAATGAACCGGGAGGCAGAACATTCGCGACGATCGTCTGCACGAGCGGGACTGCCCGCTGAAAAGAAAGAGTAAATTCGTACGGCAGTGGAAGCACGTCGAAAATGCCGAATCCTCCGCGGAGGAGGTTCTTTCCGCCCTTCGGATTCCATGCGAACCCTAAACGCGGTTCGAAATTTCGAAGAGTGGGGTTTTGGAAAAAACGCGATCCTACAACGGGTTGAGGGTCGGTGAGGCTGCGCAGGACAGAAATCCGGTTGTGCGCCTCGGTCGGCACGGTCACCATTTCATAGCGCAAACCGACGTTAAAAGTCAGATTCTTTTGCAGCCGTACGTCATCCTGCACATATGCGCCGAAAAGTGTTTCGCGCATCCCAACGTCGGGCGCCAGGACCTGACCATTGCCTGAAAACGTGTGCGGGCGATTGGTTAAAAATTGAGATAACGAATCGAAACGGAAAGATCCGTTTTCACTGATGGAATACTGATTGTCCTGCATCCGTTCGACCTGCACGCCAAACTGCAAAGCATGCTTTCCGCGTGTGAGGAAGGCGTCGTCGCCTCCCTGGAAAGAGTTCCAGAAAAGAGATTTGCTGGCCGAGAGGCCTCCTTGCGTACCCGGAACGCCGGAAAAGTTAGTCACGCCCGGCAGAGAGCGAATTCCTCCGGCAAATCCTCCGGGTATAAATGCGTAGGAGTGATCGAGCAGGAGTGGGTTCAATACTTGAGACACTCCGCCCTCGATCCCTACGGCGCGGCTGAAACCAACTTGAGCGGCATTCAGAAAAGATGGGTTGAATATGTGCTGCTCATGAAGGGTGATCACCTGACGGCGCGAGACCACGTTGGTGAGCAGCTCGCCGAATGTGCCGGGCTGCACGGTCTTGGAGTTGTCGCGCATGTAGGTTCCTGAGAAACTGTCCTTCTCTGAAAATTTGCGATCGACTCGAACGGTGAAATAATTTTCGCTGGTAACATCCTGCGCGGCGAAAGTAAAGATTCCAGTGTCACCATTCCCGAGGAGAGGGCCGTTTGGCAGCGGATAAAATGCTCGGAGAAATTGCAAAACGGACGTGTCGATATGCGTCACGGGATCCGGATTCGGCGCGGCTCCTGGTTGGCCGGGTCCCGGGATTTGACTGGGCGCGCAACCATTAGGAGGTGATTGTTGGAGTGTTTGTGGAATCGAGCAGAAGGTAGAAGGTCCCGGCCCTCCAGTTGACCCAGTCCCGATCCCGAGGACCGCTGGCGAAGGAACCGTGTCAACGGTTGTTATGCCCAGCGACTGTCGCAATCCTTCGTAGTCTCCAAAAATAAACGTTCGATCTTTTTGAATCGGCCCCCCAGCGGAACCTCCGAACTGGTTGCGTTTGAAGGCGGGAATGGTTGGGCCGTCAAAGAAATTTCGAGCATCAAGGGCGCTATTGCGAAGAAACTCATACACGGTGCCGTGGAAAGTATTTTTTCCCGAGCGAGTAACCGCATTGATGACGCCACCCGAAGTGCGGCCATAGTCGGCTGGATAATTGCTCCCCAACACGGATACTTGTTCCACGGCGTCGATCCCCAAATTGTCGCCGAGGACGCTACCCGGTGCTCCGTTCGAATAATCGTTGATGCTCAGGCCGTCGAGCCGGTAACTGTTCTGATCGGGACGCGATCCGGAAATGCTGATCGCCGCACCAAAACCGCGGTCGGTATTGCCTCCATTAGCCTGAACGCCAGTGACACCGGCCTGCAACGTCGCGAGCTGGGCCCAGTCTCGCCCGTTCAGCGGTGTGTCGCGGACTGTCGAAGCGTTGACGTTTCCACCGACTGTCGAGGAAGCCGAACTTACCAGTGCGGGAGGCGCCACGATTCGCACCACTTGCTCGGGATTCCCGGCTCGCATAACAATATTGAAGGCGCGCTCCGCTCCCGCCGATATATTTAAATCTGTCCATACCTCGGTAACAAAACCTGGAGCTGAGATCTTCATCTCGTAGTTTCCGGGAGGAAGATCGGGCAAATTATAAAATCCATCCGTATCTGTTGTGACCGTCCGGGCCGCGCTTGAACTCACATCCGAAATGGACACGCGAACTCCCGGCATCGCGAGGCCAGTCTCCCCTCTCACCGTGCCAGTAACCGATCCCCCGGCCACTTGCGCGTTCGCCGCCGAAGGCACAAGCGGCACGAAGGCAAGCAGGGTTACAAAGAGAATAAGCATCGCCCTTGAGCATGAATAAGGCTTCAAGACCGAGTTGTTCCGACCCATGCGTTGACCCACGGCGCAATACCTCGATTCAGAGACTCAGCGAAGGAAACTCTCCAAGATTAGGATTATTGCTGACAGTGAACAGTCAGCACACATCCTTGTCACGGCGGCACATTATCAAAAAACTTATAATCAAATCAAATGTTTAGATTTCTTTGTTGACTGTTAACAGTCTGGCGAGATACCCTCTCGGCCCAGTTAGAAGTGGTGCACGGCTATAACTCCTTGGAGGTAATCGAATGAAGATTGGTCGCGGTCTGCTGGTGTACGTGATGTTGGCGCTCACTGGGCTCGTATCCATTCCAGTTCACGCACAAGTGGCGGGGGCCACACTCTCTGGCACTGTGACGGATGCGTCCAGCGCCGCGGTTCCTAATGCGAAAGTTTCCATCAAAAATAGCGCGACCGGCGTCGTGCGGGATGTCACCACTGACTCGGCCGGATTTTACAGCACACCGAATTTGCTGCCGGGAGTCTATGACATCACAGTTGTAGCTACAGGATTTTCTTCCGCCGTGCAAACGGGCCTCACGCTAACTGTGGGAGCTTCAAAAGCCCTGAATATTGCCTTGGCGGTTGGCCAGGTGAGTGAAAAAGTCGAAGTCACGGCTGCGGCGCCGACAGTGGAACTGACGTCATCAACGATTAGCGGCGAGGTCGATTCCACGACGGAGCGCGAGCTACCTTTGAACGGCCGCGACTGGACGCAGTTGGCGACGCTCCAGCCGGGAGTCGTTTCTGTCCGAGTCGAGGCGGGAGCCAGCAATCGGGGCAATAGAGGATACGGAACCCTCTTGACCATCTCCGGGCACCAGCCGTTCGAGAATAATTACCGGATCAACGGGATCAGCATCAACGACTATTCGAATGGATCACCGGGCAGCTCGCTGGGCGTCAATTTGGGTGTCGATGCGATTCAGGAATTTTCTGTCCTGACCGGCAACTATTCGGCGGAGTATGGACGAGCCTCTGGCGGCGTCATCAACGGCATCACCAAGTCAGGGAACAACCAGTTCCATGGCGATGCCTACTACTTCATCCGCGATAAGGTCCTCGACGCGCGAAACTACTTCGATCCTGATAAAATACCCCCATTCCATCGCGACCAGTTCGGATTTTCTGGCGGAGGTCCGATCAGAAAAGGAAAAACGTTTATTTTCGGCGACTACGAAGCCATCCGTCAGAGGAAGAGCGACACTTTCAGCAATGTCGTGCCTTCCCGGGCTGCGCGTGGAATCGCGCAGGGTGGGACAACTCCCACGCAAGTTGCTGTTGTGAATGGCGCCCCTCTCCAAACAGCTGAGTCTCCGAATCCTGACCCGGTAACTCACATCGACCAGGCGGTTTTACCATATCTCGCCTTTTTCCCGCTGGCCAATGTCCCTGGTTCTGAAATCGGGGACATAGGAACCTTTGGCACTACTGGAGTCGAGCGCTTGACGGAAAACTATGTGACACTGCGGGTCGACCACCACTTCTCCGATAAGGACAGTTTTGCGGGAAGCTGGTTCTATGACCGCGCGCCTCTTACCATGCCCGATTCACTCGTGGAGTCGTTGACGCAGAATTTTACGCTCAGGCAAATGTACAGCCTGGAAGAAACGCATGTTTTCAGTCCAACTTTGGTGAATACTGCACGGGTCGGTTTTAGCCGCGTGCGGGCAACCGTCACACAGCCCGTGAGTGCACTCATTCCACTCGCCAACGATCCGAGTTTCGGCATACTCCCCGGGCGATTTGCGCCAGCTATCAAAATAGATGGCGGTGTAGTCGATATGCTAGGGGCTTTG
>JAOAPW010000126.1 GCA_025463105.1 Candidatus Acidiferrum typicum
TCCGGCGGAAGGACCGAGCAAGCTAGGCTTCGCTCCGATCGTGAAGGCGGTTTTGCCTGATGTCGTCAATATATCCACATCTAAAGTGGTTCGTGGCCAGGCGCAGGCGCAACAAGTTCCAGAAGGAATGTTCAACGATCAATTTTTCCGTCAATTTTTCGGACCTGATGGGCAAGGCTTCAATAACCGGCAGCAAAATCAAGCTCCTCGCTCACAGCGTGAAGAGAGCCTCGGCTCCGGCGTGATCGTAAGCCCCGATGGCTACATTCTGACCAACAATCACGTTATTGAGGGAGCTACGGACGTTAAAGTTACGCTTTCCAATAAGAAGCAATTGGAAGCGAAGGTGGTGGGCGCCGATCCCAAAACGGACGTCGCCGTTTTGAAAATAGAAGGAAGCGGATACCCCGCGATTACCATTGGTGATTCTTCGAAAGTCCAGGTCGGCGATTACGCGCTGGCCGTTGGAGATCCGTTCGGTGTGGGACAGACCGTGACCATGGGAATTGTCAGCGCCATGAATCGCGGAAATCTGGGCATTGAAGATTACGAAGATTTCATTCAGACAGACGCTCCAATTAATCCGGGCAATTCCGGCGGCGCGCTCGTCAACGATCGCGGCGAACTGATTGGCATCAACACGGCTATTCTTTCGCACGGATCCGGTGGGAATCAGGGAATCGGATTCGCGGTTCCGGTAAATCTCGCGCGCCAGGTGATGGATCAGATTATGGATCACGGCAAAGTCACGAGAGCTTATCTTGGAATCGTCGTGCAGGATGTTACTCCCGGTATCGCGAAGGCGATGGGACAGACTGAACTTCGCGGCGCGCTGGTCGGAGACGTCAAGGCTTCCAGCCCCGCCGGAAAAGCCGGTCTCCAGCGAGGCGACATCATCCTGGAGATCAATGGCAAACAGGTTTCCGACAGCCGTGAACTTCGGATGAATATTTCAATGATGAAGCCGGACGCGGATGTGAAGCTGAAAGTCCTGCGCGACGGCAAACAGAATGACATGACGGTCAAGCTTGGAGAATTGCCGACCTCGGAAGCGAAGGCAAATGGTCAAGAGGGCACGTCGAAGGATGCTCTGGAAGGAGTAACTCTGGAGAATCTCGATGCGGATTCGGCCAAGCAGTTGGGTCTTTCTCCAGCGACCAAGGGAGTTGTGGTTACCGACATCAGCCCGTCCAGCCCGGAAGCGGATTCCGGATTGCGGCGTGGCGACGTCATCCAGGAAGTAAATCACCAGCCGGTCAAGAACGTCTCGGAATTGAATGAGGCGGTTCGCAAGTCCGGCAAGAACCCGCTCCTGCTGGTGAATCGGCAAGGCAGCACATTATTCATCGCCGCGTAGTTGAAGTGTTTTACCCCCTCAGTGGATGCCGGCTCCAATCAAATGATTGGAGCCGGCATTTGCATTTTTCTCGGATTCGCGAGTAGCACAGACTTCAGTCTGTGTGCTTCTGATTTTGGTTTGATTTAAATAAAGCACAGAGAAAACCCAAAGAAAAAAGCACGCAGACTGAAGTCTGTGCTACGAAAAACTTACACACTAAACGGATATGAAGAGGTGCGGACTAGGAGGCGTCCGGATCGTAATTAAGATTCGGACTCAGCCAGCGCTCCACGATGCGCAGGTCCATGCCTTTGCGGCGGCTGTAATCTTCAATTTGGCCGCGATCGATTTTCCCCACCGCAAAATATTTTGACTCCGGATGCGAAAAGTAAAAGCCGCTCACAGACGCCGCTGGATACATGGCGAAGTTTTCCGTGAGATTTATTCCCGCGTTCATTTCGGCGCACAGCAAATCGAACAGAGGCCGCTTTTCGGTGTGATCGGGCAATGCGGGATAGCCCGGAGCGGGGCGAATGCCGCGATACCGCTCGCGCGTCAGATCTTCGTGACTCAGCTTCTCGTCCTTGCCAAATCCCCACTCGATGCGCGCTTTTTTGTGCATCAGCTCGGCCAGACCTTCCGCGAGGCGGTCCGCCAGAGCTTTGGCCATCAAGGCATTGTAGTCGTCATTGTCTTTCTCAAACTTTTCGACAAGAGGTTCGATATGAAGACCCGTGGTCACCGCGAATGCGCCCAGGTAATCCAGCTTGCCGCTTTCACGGGGAGCGATAAAATCTCCGACGGCGTAGTTTGGTTCCTGATTGCCTTTCAGTTGTTGCTGCCGCAGGGTATGAAACGTCGTGAGCAAATGCCGCGATTCATCCGCGTACACTTCAACATCCTCGAGAACGCTGTTGGCCGGAAAAAATCCGATCACGGCGCGCGCTTCGAGCAATTTATCGCGCACGATTGTGTCGAGCAACTTCTGTCCGTCGTCGAATAATTCTTTCGCTTTCGGGCCCACCCCTTCCTGCAGGAAGATTTTCGGATAAATTCCGCGCAATTCCCAGGCGTGGAAAAAAGGTGTCCAGTCAATGTAAGGAACGATCTCGCTCAGCGGCACAGGCTTGTAAACGCGCGTGCCCAGAAATGACGGCCGCGGCGGCGTGTATGCTGACCAATCGTAGACAGGCTTTTTGCCGCGCGCATCCGCCAGCGACAAGAGAGGCTGTGCCTTGCGCGACTGATGTTTCTCCCGTGCACGCTCCTGCTCCTGGCGGTTTTCCTCCGCGTAGCGCTCTCGCAAATCCACGCTCACCAGATTTCCCATCACGCCGACGGCGCGGGAGGCATCCTGCACATGCACGACGGCATGCGGGTACGCCGGCGCAATTTTCACAGCCGTATGTGTGCGGCTGGTCGTAGCTCCGCCGATGAGCAATGGAACGGTGAACCCTTCGCGCTCCATTTCTTTCGCGACGTGAACCATTTCCTCAAGAGAAGGAGTGATGAGGCCGCTCAGGCCGATCAAATCGGCTTTGCTTTCCCGGGCGGTCTTCAGAATTTTGTCGCTGGGCACCATCACGCCGAGATCAATCACCTCGTAGTTGTTGCAGCCGAGCACCACGCCAACGATATTTTTGCCGATATCGTGCACATCGCCCTTCACGGTGGCCATGACAATGCGTCCCTTGACGAACGTGCCCCCGCTGGCCTGCTTTTCAGCTTCGAGAAACGGCTGCAGATAAGCTACGGCCTTTTTCATCACGCGCGCGCTCTTGACGACCTGCGGCAAAAACATTCGCCCCGATCCAAATAAATCTCCTACGATATTCATCGCGCTCATCAGCGGACCTTCGATCACGGCGAGCGGTTTTCCGTACTTTTGCCGGGCCTCTTCCGTGTCTTCCTCAATGTAATCCGCGATGCCCTTCACCAGTGCGTGCGCGAGGCGTTCCTCCAGAGTTCCCTTGCGCCAGGAATCTTCTTCCACTTCGCCTTTTACTTTCGCTTTCACCGTTTCCGTGAAAGCCAGCAGGCGTTCAGTCGAATCCGGCCTGCGATTCAGCAAAACATCTTCGACCAGTTGGAGAAGATCCTTCGGAATTTGTTCATAGATTGCGAGCTGGCCCGCATTGACGATGCCCATGTCGAGCCCCGCCTGAATCGCTCGATACAGAAACGCGGAGTGCATGGCCTCGCGCACCACATTGTGTCCGCGGAAAGAGAATGAAATGTTACTGACTCCTCCGCTCACCTTGGCGTACGGCAGCGTACTCTTGATCTGTCGCGTCGCTTCGATGAAGTCAACGGCGTAGTTATTGTGCTCCTCGATACCCGTCGCCACGGTCAGAATGTTCGGATCGAAAATAATATCTTCCGGTGCGACGCCGGCCTCCTCGGTGAGAATCTTGTACGATCGCCGGCAGACCTCCAATTTCCGCGTGGCCGAATCAGCCTGGCCCTTTTCGTCGAAGGCCATCACCACCATGGCCGCGCCGTAGCGGCGGATCAAACGCGCGCGCTCACGGAAAGCTTCTTCGCCCTCTTTCAAGCTGATAGAATTGACGATGCCTCTGCCCTGCACGCATTTCAGCCCGGCCTCGATCACTTTCCAGTTCGAGCTGTCGATCATGATCGGCACGCGGGCAATGTCCGGCTCCGCCGCGATGTGATGCAAAAAAGTAGACATGGCCTGCTCGGAATCGAGCATGGCCTCGTCCATGTTTACATCGATAATCTGCGCGCCGTTTTCAACTTGCTGCCGGGCCACTGACAATGCCGCTTCGTATTGGCCGCCCAGAACCAGTTTGGAAAAACTTGGCGAGCCGGTGACGTTCGTCCGTTCGCCGATATTGACGAAGCGGGAGTCGGGACGAAGCACGAGAGGTTCGAGTCCGCTGAATCGTGTGTAGCGTTCCGGCTTCGAGAGAACATGCGGCGGAAGTCCTCGCAGTGCGTCGGCTATGGCTTTGATGTGACCAGGCGTAGTTCCGCAGCAGCCGCCGGCGATATTCAGCCAGCCGCTCGACGCAAAATCGTGCATATCCGCGGACATCGTTTCGGGCGTCTCATCGAATCCGCCAAATGCGTTGGGAAGTCCCGCATTCGGGTGGCAACTGATGTGAATCGGCGCAAGATGCGAAAGCTCTTCGACATAAGGCCGCATCTGCTTGGCGCCGAGCGCGCAATTAATCCCCACGCTCAGCAGATCCATGTGCGAAATCGAAATCCAAAACGCCTCAATAGTCTGCCCGGAAAGAGTGCGCCCGCTCCTGTCCGTGATCGTTCCAGACACCATGATGGGCACGCGCTGACCGGACGCCTCAAAATATTCGTCGATAGCGAAAAGCGCCGCCTTTGCATTCAGCGTATCGAAAACCGTTTCGACCAGGAGGATATCAACGCCGCCTTCCACCAGGCCGCGCACTTGTTCGTAGTAGATCTCTCGCAATTTATCGAAAGTGACGCCTCGAGAAGCCGGGCTGTTCACGTCCTGCGACATTGAAGCCGTACGATTCGTGGGACCCATCGATCCAGCCACGAAAAAATGCCGGCCGGGATGAGACACTTCAAATTCGTCGGCGACCTCGCGCGCAATTTTCGCGCCCGCGACATTAAGCTCGTGAACGTGATTTTCCAGGCTGTAATCGAGAGTAGAAATCGCGTTCGAGTTGAACGTGTTGGTCTTGATGATGTCGGCGCCGGCTTCAAGGTATTGCCGCTGAATGGTCTGCACGATCTGCGGCTGCGTAATATTCAGCACGTCGTAATTTTGCCGCAGGTCCCTTGGATGCTTCGCGAACTGGGTGCCCCGAAAAGTGGCTTCGTCCAGCTGCTGCGCCTGGATCATCGTGCCCATGGCGCCATCCAAAATGACAATCCTCTCCTTCAGGAGATTCTTCAGCGCCGCAATTCGTGCCTCTCTTCGGTCCAACGATGCTCCGCCTCTCTCATGCCGGTCCCATGCAAAATAAGGTAATGGGAATGCTTCTCTAATAGTTTACCGCGTGGATCGTTTTCTCTGCAGTCTGATTCTTGCCCAGTGCCCCGTGGACTCGGCCAACGGCATGTACCATTGACGCTTGGCGTTTACTAAGAGTATGGTTGACACATGAAATCGCGGGCCACTACGCGAATTGTTACTCTTGTTTTAGCGATCTGCCTCGTGTGCCCGCTCGTCGACATGTTTGATTATTGGGACCACGCGCCCCAGACTGGAAATGACACCGAATACACTTTCATGATTCTCGGATTGTGTGTCGGAGCCTTATACACTGTTGCGCGGACGGTCCTTAAGATTACTGGAAATCCACGATCAAAGAGAGTTGCCGTCACACATGGCGTTCTTTCTACTTGTTCTCGCGCCTCGGTCGTTCTCGATGTCCAGGCTTTAATTTCTGCAAGCCCTCCTCTAGCCGCTCTGCGAATCTAGTACTCCGCCCCAAAATCTATTCGGCGCGAGCCCGCCTTTTTCGGTTGGTGTATCTATTTTAAGGCCAACGAAACCGTATGGGTAGAGCTTCAGGCGCCAATATCCTTTCATTAGATGCTGTTCGTGCTGAAACGATGGCGGGCTGCAGTTCGGAGCCACGCTTCGTCCAATACACTCGCTCTTCAAGAGAGGGGCCGAGGGGCAAACAATGGAATACGCAATCGATGCGACGGGACCCAATGA
>JAOAPW010000264.1 GCA_025463105.1 Candidatus Acidiferrum typicum
GCCGTTTTCTCAACCGGCGAATGCCGGCCTGCGCGAGCATATCGATGAACGGCTGCGCCGAGCCATCGAGAATCGGCAATTCCAGGGCGTCCAGTTCTATATAAACATTGTCCACGCCGCAAGAGTAAAGAGCCGCAAGAACGTGCTCGGTGGTCGAGAGCAGCACGCCTTTTTTCATCAGGCTCGTCGCGTAACTAACGCGTGCCACGTTGCGCACGTGCGCTTCGATTTCAAAGTTGTCCAGATCCACGCGCCGAAAAACGATTCCGGTGTTGGCTGGCGCCGGCACAAATCGCAGGTGAGATTTTACCGCCGTGTGCAGCCCCACTCCTTTAGTCGAAGCTGGTCTTTCAATGGTGGTCTGATAGGTCATAAGCAGTCGGAACTATAACATCTGATGTGTTCCGGTGCCATAAGGTTAGCTCATTATAATCAATAAGATGCGACCAAGTAGTTAATTTGGTGTGGTAAAAAAGACACAAAACGCTTCATTTGGCGTGGTCGATACGCACCGATTTAACAATTTTCACCGGGATTCCGTGCGAGCCTACGAAATTACGGTCTCTAACTTTCCTTTACCTCAGGATCGTGGACGCCCAGTTTCGACAGGCGATAGCGGAGTGCGTTGCGGGAGAGACCGAGAGTGCGCGCCGCCTGGCTCTTGTTACCATTGGCGCGGCGGAGGGCTTCGCGAATGGTTTCATCTTCCCATTGTTCGAGCGTCATGCCTGGCGGCAGAACGTGGGTCGAGTTTGTAGCGGAGCGCATTGCAGAATCGTCGAGATAAATGTCGGCGGCGTCGAGCATGCTTCCTGCAGGCGTTCCCGATGAGTTGGCGGAATAAAGCGTGACGCCTCGCTCGATAATATTTTGCAACTCGCGGACATTTCCCGGCCAGTGGTAATCCATTAATCGTTTCATAGCTTCGGGCGTGATGCCGGTGACGGGTTTTGCGGATTCGCGCGCGTAACGCTCGATAAAATAATTCGCCAGCGCCGGGATGTCTTCCTTGTGATCGCGCAATGGAGGAATGTCTATGGCCACAACATTCAACCGGTAGTAGAGATCCTCGCGAAACGTGCCTTCCTCAAGCGCGGCGCGAAGATCGCGATTGGTAGCGGCGACGAGGCGCACGTCCACCCTGTGCGTTTTCGTGCCGCCCAGGCGCTCGAACTCGCGATCCTGCAGCACGCGCAAGAGTTTCACCTGGATAGCCGCCGGTACGTCGCCGATTTCGTCGAGAAACAGCGTGCCTTTGTCGGCCAGCTCGAATTTTCCCTGCTTAGTTCCCGCCGCGCCGGAGAAGGCGCCTTTTTCGTATCCAAATAGTTCGCTTTCAAGCAGGGTTTCCGGAATCGCCGTGCTGTTGATTTTAACGAAGGGGCCGGAAGCGCGTTGCGAGTGCTCGTGAATGGCGCGGGCGATCAGGTCTTTTCCAACCCCGCTTTCGCCGCCCAGCAGGACCGTGGAACTTGTGGGCGCCACGCGCTCGACCAGGGCCAGTACGGCCTGCATCTTGTCGCTCTGCGCCACGATGTTGTCGTAGGCATAGCGGTGTCCGAGCGCCTCACGCAGCGAGCGATTTTCTTCGCGCAATCGGTGCGAATCCAGTTCTTTGCGTATCACCAGCACGAGTTCAGCGAGGGAAAACGGCTTGGTCACGTAGTCGCTCGCGCCGACCTTCATGGCTTCGACGGCTGACTCGACCGTGCCGTACGCTGTCATCACTACGACAGGCAGCGCGGCATTCACGCGCTTCACGGCCTGCAGAAATTCGAGGCCGCTCATTCCCGGCAGGCGCAAGTCTGTCACGACCAGGTCGGGTTTTTCGCGCAGCAGGAGTTGGAGGCCGGTTTCTGCGTCCGCCGCCGAATGCACGACGAAGCCTTCCTCCCCCAGCTGCAGCTCGAGCAGCCGCCTCATCTTGGTTTCGTCTTCGACGACGAGAATTGCCGCTTTTTCGTGGCGTGTATTCACTGAGTTTCGTGCCGCGGCCCTGCCGGCCGGTCCACCATTGTGCCAGCGCTCATACATCGAAGTGAAGCCGCAAATCTTTGGACAGCAACTGCATTGGAAATGCGGGCAGGCTTCGTTGGATTGTGGATTCGCCGTCAGGAGATCAGGAGCGGCTATTTCTAGGGTTCATCTCGAGATGAAGGGTCGTCAACAAACGAATTGCGACGCCATAGAGGCCATTGGGGAGCTGATCGACTCGCACTACTTCCGCGACGTAATCCCTGTTGAGAGCCCCGGGAGTGGAAGAGTAGGGATAGGTCACAAAAAGACGCATTCCTTTGTGGTAGAAGTTGCTTATAGTTCCAAAATAAAGCCCGTTGCGACTGACGTTCAGCGTTTTCAATATTTCGCTGACCGCTTTAGATCCCGGGACAGATGGTCTCACGCGAATGAAACTTCCCATTTTGAGCCGACCCTTACCACGTTTTTCCAAACGCGAAGGCTCAGCAGGCCTGTGCTCGACGGGAACCGGCGCGATCGGTGATATTGATTTTTTTTCCATGGATCGACGTGGACCCACCTACAACTACGACTATTGTATAGACGCCCGTTCAAAGGCTTCACAATTTTGGTACCCAGGATGTCTATTCAGACAAGACAAAAGAGTATTAAGCGTCGAGAGACTTACCCGTCTGACGTCCCTTTCGAGGCTGTTTAATCGGAATCTGAAGCGCCAACAGCTGAGCGCGGCGATGGACACGCGATTTAAATTGTGTGACGATACCGGCAAAGAGTGAGCTCGTCCCTAAAAAGCTCGCGCGGGGAGGTTTCCATGGAAAGGCGCAAATTTCTAGTCTCTTCGCTCGCTGCATCGGCGCTTGCTGTCGCCAATCCGAGCAGCTATGCGGAGGCTGCGCAAGGAGCCATGCAGGGAAAAGGTCGCGAGTTTTACCAACTCCGGCGATATCACCTCAATAGCGGGCCGCAAAGAAAACTTTGCGATGATTTTTTCCGCGACGCATTGCTGCCTGCGCTAGGCCGGCTACAAATCTCCCCTGTCGGCGTGTTCGATCTTTCGATTGGGCCGGAGACGCCTTCAATTTATGTGCTGATGCCGAGCCTCTCGGCGGAAGCCCTGGCCACGGTGGAAACTCGCCTGGGGCAGGACGCTGAATACATGAAAGCCGGCGCGGCTTTCTTGAATGCTCCAGCGAAGGAGCCTGCGTTCGATCGGATGGAGAGTTCGTTTCTGCAGGCGTTTGAAAAATGGCCCAGGATCGTTCTGCCCGCGGCGACTGCGACCCACGGCCCGAGAGTGTTTGAGCTGCGCATTTACGAGGGAGCCACCGATCAGGATCACCGGCGAAAAGTGGAAATGATGCAGTCGGGCGAATCGGAAATCTTCACCAAGGCAGGAGTCGAGCAGGTATTTTACAGCGAGACGCTGATCGGATCGCGGTTGCCAAACCTGACTTACATGCTGGTCTTCGACAGTCTGGCCGATCGCGACAAGAAATGGGCCGCGTTTCGAGCTTCCGATGAATGGAAGACGTATTCGACACAACCCAAATACGCTTTCGAGGCCATCGTCTCCACCATTAACAATTTTATTCTGACGCCAACTACTTATTCGCAGATTTAGACAATGCGACTTGAGTAGCACAGGCTTCAGCCTGTGTGGTTTTGACTTCTGCCGCTTTAAGCGAAAATCACACAGGCTGAAGCCTGTGCTACTGCAGCCCTCGTTTCGAGGCTAGCTCGAAGTTGCCTGCGGAAAAAATACGCGGAAGCGGGCGCCTTTGGCGGCGTCTTTGTCCAGACGGATCCTGCCGCGATGATCGTCCACAATCTTGGCTACGATGGAAAGCCCCAGTCCCACTCCATCTTTCTTCGAGGTGAAAAATGGATTGAAGATCTGCTCGCGCAATTCGGGTGGCACGCCCGGGCCGGAATCTTCGACGGTTACGCAAACGCCCGGCTCGCCGTTTGAGACCTCACGATCAATCGAAAGGCACAGAGTTCCCGTCGGAATTCCGTTAGATCCTTCGGCTTTTTCTTCCATCGCCTGGAACGCATTTGTAATCAGATTAATAAAAACCTGTTCGCACATTTGGCGGTCCACTGGAATTTCCGGCAGAGCGGGATCGTACCGGCGCTCAACCTTCACGTTGGCATTCGGAAATGCAGCCGTTGCCGATTCCAGCGCCCGATCGACAACTTCGGCAATGTTCTCCGGACGCACTTCGAGTTTTGAAGGCCGCGCAAAATCGAGGAATCGCACGACGAGCGCGTTCAGCCGGTTCACCTCCGACGAGATGTAACCAGCCAGTTCGGCCACCAGCGGCTGAGAATCGGCGACTTTCCGGCTCAACATTTCCGCCGATCCTTTGATTACACCGAGAGGATTGCGAATTTCATGCGCCAGCCCCGCGGAAAGTTGCCCGAGCGCCGCCAGACGCTCCGCGCGGCGCGCTTCGGCTTCGGCGCGGCGCAATTGCTGGTTGGTCTCTTCCAGTTTTTCCGAAAGACACTCCAGCCGTTCGACCTGGCGGCGATTTTCCATGACGAACCGGTTGACCAGAATTCCGGCGATGAAAAAAAATAAGACCCGGATCGTAAGGATGCTGGCCCCGGCAGCATCCAACTCATACTCCTGCAATGCCGGAATCAAGAGGGAGAGGTACGCAAGCGAGGTGATCGCGGTCCACGCCAGAGTGGCGACGGGGCCGAAGTAAACGGCTGCGCTGACCACCGGCAAAAAATAAATGGGATAGTAGTTGCTGTTGATTCCCATCTCGCCGGTATGATCGAGCAGCAAGGTTGCCAGCAGGATTTTTATCGCGACGCTATAGGCGGGGCCTCGTTTTGGCAGCCGGCTGATCAGCCGGCCTTCGAAGAATTGGAAGATCACAATCGCAAGAATGATGACCTGTTTATGAATTTCGGAAAGCGGTGGGAGCAGCGCCAGCCCGCCCAGGAAGGCCAGCCAGAGGAAGTCAATCCAACTAATTGCCGATCGCTCGCGATCCAGCATTCTGCAGGGCTCCCGCAAAGTCTAACACGGGGCATCGTAGGGAGTTGTACAGTTGTAGGGGCACAGTTCACCGAGAACCCTTCACTTGAAGGGTTCAGGGTAAACGTTCTCCGTGAACGGCAATGCCGTGCCCGCACATAGACGGCACGTAGAAAAATTAGTCGTCGTGCGCATCTGAAATAAATTAGTTGCTGTGGAAAAGTTTTCTTACTGGACGCGCTGGGGGCGGGATTCGGTATCGATCAAAGCCTCGAAAATAGCGAGGACGTGGCGGCGGTATTCAACCAGGCGCGTGAACACGTCGCGAAGAGTCGGCTCGCGCTCCGCCTCGCGATGCCATTTCAGCAACACCTCTTGCGGAACTTCGATGTCGCGGCGAAGCTCTTCCGCGGAATGTCCGCGCAGAAACAGTCCGTAGAAAAAAGCCGCCTCGCGTTGTGGGAAGTCGAAATCGTGCTGCGTCTCAGCGGCCGCATGAGTCGCGGCTGGCAGCGTCGGGTTGGTTTCGGTCTGCATATGGTCTAGAGACAGAAAAGGAAGTTTACCGGAAGTTTTTCACTCGTCAAGTGGAACTCGCGAACAGGGATGTCATTTTTATTATCCCGGCGGCCAGTCGCCGAACTGCACGTTTGATGCCGCGCGCAGGGCAAAGATTCTTTACTCCGGCGGACAAAGATCTCCCTCGATCTCCCTCGCTTTTACAAGGGCTATGAGTACTATAAGGAACGGAGTTGAATTATCCTGGTTTACCCGGCTGGCGGGCCGAGCGAACGAATTCGCGCAGAGCGGAAACGTTGGGTCCATAGGCTCCGATGCGGGCCGCGTCGACCGGCAAGCCCAAGCGCTCAGCGGCTTCTACATTAATGCCGGCATCATCGAGCTCAGACAAGCTAAACCCAATCGCTGGAAGCACACGCTGGACTCCGCTAGGATAGACCGGGCGCGGAGGTCGGTGTCGCTGCCACGGGCGATTTGCGATTGCGAAGAACTGGTGCCAATCGTTTTTGTCCCACATTTTTCGCTCCCGCGTCCCGGGACTCAAGACGCTCTAGGCATAAGATGCACCAGATGCCCATATGGTCGCTTTTCGATGCCACAAGGGCAGACTTACGGTATACGTCACAACCCCTGCCGGGTCCAGCATAGACTCTCGAATGTTTCCAGAGCGTTACGAAAGAGCAATTATCAGGTTGCGTGCAGAAAAGTTGTCCGTGGCGCAGCATCGATTCTGTCGAAGCAATGTTCGCGGCATGTCGCGGTTGAGGACGAGTCTTAGCTGAGAGCAAGCGGCAAGCCGTTCCAGATCAGGTCTTTGCGGCCGGCTGCCCAGCTTCCGGCAACCGCGCCACTACGCTGTGCAACAGCATTGCGCGGCTGTTATACTTGCGGCATTCGTCGGGTGGTGAATGCCCGCGTAGATTGCGTGCGGGCTTTACTTGAAGCCCGCTAGCTAGTCGCGTCACCTGTCGAAATTATTTGACATGCCGAAACTCGTCATCGTCGTTCACTACCATGAGATCTGGCTGAAGGGCGGAAACCGCCGCTTCTTCCTGAGCAAGCTGCACATGGCGCTGAAGCGCGCGCTGGACGGTTTGCCGGTCGAGCGCATCCTGCGTCCGGGCGACCGCCTGCTCATTGAATTCGGCGAAGGCGCGTCGGTCGAGGAAGCGGTAGCGCGAATCGAGCGCGTGTTCGGCGTGGCCTTTTACGCCGTGGCGCGCGTCGTTCCCCGTGGTGGCGATGACGATCTCGCAACTCTTGGGCGCGCGGCGTGGGAGGAAGTTCGCGGCGAGAAGTTTTCGACATTCGCAGTGCGCTCCAAACGCAGCGATAAATCTTTTCCTCACCCTTCTACGAAAATCGATACCTCAGTCGGGCAGTACCTGGTCGATCAGTTGCGGGTCGAGGGGCGCGCCGCGCGAGTGAAATTGAACGATCCGGAACTGACTTGCCGCATCGAAATTCCGCCGGGACCCTCGCTGCTGGTCTACGCTCGGAAAATTCCTGGCGCGGGCGGGCTGCCTCCCAACACGGCGGGGCGGATGACGTGTTTGCTGTCAGGCGGATTCGATTCGGCTGTCGCCGCGCACAAGATGATGAAGCGAGGCGCGCATTTGAGCTTCGTGCACTTCTGGGGCGGTGGAGCGCGGCCGGGCGAGTCGTCAGTACACGTGGCGCGAAATCTGGTGCGGCAACTGGTGCCCTGGCAATTGTCCGCAAAACTTTATCTGGTGCCGTTTGAGCCCATCCAACGGGAAATTGTGGCCAGGGCTCCGGAAGAATTCCGCATTTTGCTGTATCGCCGCATGATGCTGCGCATCGCTGAACGAATCGCGCGTTCCGGCCGCTCGCTCGGACTCATTACCGGTGACAGCCTGGGCCAGGTCGCCTCGCAGACGCTGCGCAACATGGCCGCAGTCGGCGATGCCATTCGCATGCCGCTGTACCGTCCGCTGGCAGGCGACGACAAGCTTGAAATCATGGCTGCCGCGGAAAAAATCGGCACCTATGCCATCTCCGCCGAACCGTTCCACGACTGCTGCCCCATCTTCCTGCCGCGCAACCCCGCTCTGCACTCTTCCCCCGAAGAACTCGATCGCGCCGAAAGCGCGATGGATGTCGAGGCGCTCGTCAGGCAGGGAATCGAAAATATGGCCACCGAGCGTTACCGCTATTCCGCCGGCCGCGTCGAAAAAGTGGAATCGTTCAAGTCTGCTACTGCATGAGACGGAGTGACCGCAAATTCTAATCAGAAATTACGCGTTCCTGATCTCTATATTGCCCCCAGCCATTTCACCGGAAAACGACCAGCCAGAGAATTTGCCAGGCGTTCGTCGGCAGTGATGAGTTGCGCGTTGGACTGGA
>JAOAPW010000268.1 GCA_025463105.1 Candidatus Acidiferrum typicum
GGCGTGGTCATAATTTGAGTACCGTGTAAGTCGTGATTCGTGAATCGTGATTCGTTTCTGGCACGCGAGTCCTGGAATAGACTTTACCGCGTGATTGCAAAATCAATTATTACAAACCTGGAGGTGAATATATCCTTTGTATCTTCAGGACGCAGCAAATCTTTTATGCCTTGCCCATCACTTTCCGTTTCCAGAGGTCCCAATCTTTCGGAAAATCCTGGTTTCCGGCTTCCGCGAGTCGCGCTTCTTCTGGAGTCAGAAATTCGATCTTTTTCCCCAGCACCTGCACTTGCATTTCCGCATCGATTTTTAAATATACGCTGCGGCCGACCGAATGGGACAAACTGCTTCCCACGGTGACGCCCCCATGTCCACGCATGAGCGCGCCGCTGTGATCTCCAAGCGTCTGCGCCAGGGCCTTGCCTCTCGCCCCGTCTGTAATCAACATATTCGTCATCCCAAAAGATTTGCGAATATCGAAAATCGGCAAGCCCGCGCCGATGAATCCGGTCATGTGATAGATGGGAAGCAGAGGCTCTCCGCAAACTCCCATCAAAACAACAGTCGGAGCGTGAGTATGCACGATTGATTTTACGTCCGGCCGCACTTTGTAAATCTCGCTATGAATAAACCGCTCGCTGTAAAGTCTTCTCTTGTCCCCCGTCACCGGAATGCAATTCAGGTCCAGTTCCACGATGTCGTTTTCCGTGACCAGATCGGGCGCCAGCCACCGCGAGATGTAAAAGTGATCCGGGTTAGTGGGATGCAGCACGCTGACGTGCCCATATCCGTCCACCACGCCCTGATCGGCCAGAATGCGATTGGCTGCCACCAGATCGGCGAACAGACTGTCTTTGTCCTGAGGCGTCGCGGACGGCGGGATCCGGGTTTGTTCTGCTTTTGCCGGCATTTCCTCAGAAGCGCCGAGCAGCGCGCCCGTCAGCAAGAGGCTGGACCCGGACAGGAATCCACGACGGCCGACCCCGGTCTTGCGCGGATTTTTCTTCTCCATGCCATCCTCCCGGAAATCGATTCGAGCGAGTGGCCTCGATTGCAAGCCAGCTAAACTTAGAATCGCTACCGATTTAATTTTCTTTTCACCAAAGCGATACACCGTTCGCATCCCTCCTGTCAATTATTTCAGGAGGCCGAAGTCCAAAGGGTTTTGTCAGGCAGACAGTGGTAGAAGGATTGCCGATTCAGGACAGGCGGCAAAAAAAAAGAGAGGCGCATGGCAGAATCACACGCGCCTCTCTCACAATGCAATCAATTCTTACTATACCTCACTGGATCACCTCCTTCTCGGCAAGGCTGCCGATAACCCGATTATAAAACCACTTGACCCGAACAGCCAATGGGCATTTTTCGGCTGCGGCGGCACCTAAGATAAAAAAGTTACGCCTATCTATCGTGGGTATCGCAGGAAATGGAAATATGGCCGATCGGGCGGCCGGGCCACTGGCTTTCGAAATCTTCCCAGCAACATCCGAACCTCAGAACACTGCGGAGTGCGCTATCATAAGTCGGTCAAACAAATGTTCTCATCCGAAGCTACAACAAGAAACATCAGAGTACGCGTTCAGGCGCAATATGACCCGAGCCGCTCCAGCCCACAGCAGAGTCAGTGGTTTTTTCTCTACACCGTCAGCGTTACGAACGAAGGCCGTGACACAGTGCAGCTCATGAGCCGCCATTGGGTTATCACGGACGGGATGGGAAAAGTGGAAGAAGTACAAGGCCCGGGCGTGGTTGGCAAACAGCCAGTATTGGCGCCGGGCCAGAGCTTTGAATACACCTCAGGCTGTCCTCTCACGACTCCATTCGGCTCCATGCACGGCACCTACCAGATGGTCAATCAGGCTGCAGAGAAATTTGATATTGAGATCGCGCCCTTTACACTGACCGAACCGTACAGCAGCGTGAATTAGCATGGCGTAGACATGTGTCCCAGCAGGGACTGAATTTGCTCCAGTTCGCCTCCTGCCTGATGGCACAGCCTAAATCAACGTCGCCGTACTCGCGCGGATTGTCCCGGCTTGCTCTTCGCAGCGCCCATTCGAGTTCTGACCTATACTTGACAACGTCGATGAGTCTCGGTATGACGATTAACGGAATCTAACCTGAGATCTTCAGGGGAAAGCTTTACTTATGGACTGGAGGAAGAACGGAGTCAAAATCGTACATGCCGACGAACTGGACATGAGTACGCCACAGACGTCGGGCATGACGCGGGCTGCCGCAATTACTCATGCGACAGCCGGAGCGACCACGTTGTGGGCTGGTACCCTGGTCGTCCAACCTGATGCGAAGACTGGACCGCACCACCATGGAGTACTGGAAACCGTCCTATACGTAGTGAAAGGACGAGTACGGATGCGCTGGGGCAATCGATTGGAACTCAGTGACGAAGCCGGAGTCGGAGATTTTATTTACGTTCCCCCGTACGTGCCGCACCAGGAGATTAATGCTGATCCAAACAAGACGTGCGAAGCCGTAGTCGTGAGAAATGGCCAGGAGCCGATCGTCGTGAATCTTGAGTTGCAGACCCCAGAACCAGCCAGCGCTGGGCACCCAGGTATGCCGTTTCACCCTGATCGGTGAACACCTATCAAAGAACTCTCGTGAAATCCAAACCGCCGAACTCGAAAAAAACCACGGGCTAGAAAATGCTTCTACTGGTTACCTGCGGCTCTTGAGAACAGGAAGATCTTCATCCCTTTCGGCTACACTTACGCTCCCTTCCAACGTCCTCCAGCGTGAGTCTCAGCCCCGCCCAAGACAAGTTTTGCCCACAAGTTATCAGCGATCACCCGCGAGGCTGAGCCGATCAAAGCAGCCACCGAACGCAGCGGCGTGAACTAGCATGGCCTAGACATTGCCAGGCGGCACAGGCCGGTGAACCGATTGGCGCAGTGTCGGCAGCGTTCGCTGCCCACCTTGCGATAAGTCAGTTTAACTTGTGCGTCTGCTCTGCTGGCAAATTCGTTGTGTCGTGGGCTAGGGAGGCGTAGGATGCCCAAGTCTGAGGGCCGAGTCGAAAATTCCTCGTTTTAAATTCAATAAAGAAATCCGTGAGAGGAGATCACATGAAAATTAGGAAGATCTTTCTTACCGTGGGAGCGCTGTTCGCTGTTGTCGCGGTGTGCTTCGCCGCCGACGTGAACATGGGCACCTGGAAACTGAACGAAGCCAAGTCAAAGATCAGCCCCGGGGCTCCGAAAAATACCATGGTCGTCATTGCGGCCGCTGGCGACAGCGTGAAAGTCACCGTGGACGGCATCGGGGCAAACGGCAAGCCCGCGCATAACGAATGGACGGGCAAGTTCGACGGCAACGATTACCCCCTGACCGGTGATCCAGCGGCCGATATGCGGGCGTATAAGCCGGTCAACGATCACACCCTGGCGCTGACCGAGAAGAAGGGCGGTAAGATTACCAATACTGGTCGCGTCGTTGTCTCCGCCGACGGTAAGAACCGCACGGTCACCGTCAGCGGCGCGGATGCCAACGGCAAAAAAACCAGTATCACCTTTGTCTACGACAGGCAGTAGTTTACACAGCTGCTAAGCCCCGAGAGGCCGTGGATTTTCCGCGGCCTTTTTTCTTTGAAGTGAAATATTAAATTAAGCTCTCCCGGGATATCTGTAACAGCGCTTACCGCCCCGTTCTCTGCCTCGTTTAATCGCTTCGCTCTCGGCGTTGCTTTGTTCCTCGTATAAATTGCTGAACAGCTTCGCGAACTAACGCGGAAACAGGGGCAAGAGTCTTCAGGGACATTTTTTCGAGGGCCTTGATCTGCGAATCGGTGAGCCAAACTACAGTTCTCTTCATCGATCCAGGCAATCTGTGAGGCGGACTTGGACTATCGTCAATTAACCGACACTGTCAGAATACCGACAGGGTCTAGCCTACCACAATGGATTCGGCATATGCCCAGTTTCCCGCAGCCGGCCGGCAGTTTCCAATCCTCGTATCCCGTCAATGAGGAGCAATCGGTAGCAAAGGTCGTCTCGATATGGAAGCAACCAAGTTGTGGACGCACCTGGCAAGTTTGTGGGCGAGTTGTCGGTTACTCGGAAGCTATTCCTGAACGAGATTTACCAGTTGTGAGTTGCGGCCGAACCAGGAGCACGGATACGATTACCAGGGCGAGGCCGGAAAATAGAACCAAACGAACCTTCGGGAGGATAGAAGCTAGATGGACGAACCGCGTATTAACTGTCTTTGTTTTTTGAGTTTCTTGAGGCTGGTGATGTGGCTGGTTCGGCTGCGACGGTAACCTCGACGTGATTGCCCTTCTTGAGTTTCACATCATCACCATGTTCGTCCGTTAACGCATTTTCGATTCGGAGATCTCGATGCCCGCGATCCGGTCCATCAACATATATCTGTGCCTTTTCTGGTTGGCTGCGGCGTGAAGACGGGATGATTTTGTCGACGATCCCCGGAACGGTGGCGCTCGCCTGTTCTGGATTTCGCGTAGTATCTAATTTCAGTTCAGCTATTCTTGCGGACCTGGCCATACGCGGCTTCGCCATTTCCTTCCTGACGCTGGCAGTAGTCGCGTTGCTACGTTTTTTCTTGGCTTTCTTATACAGCACGCACACATGCTCACATGGAGATGGAAACTATACAGTCCCATTTCGCACAGTTGCCTCCCCCAATAGCTATAATTGGGCATGGCCCGAGAAATGGTTTCGGTGAAGCGTATTGAGGGTTGGGGCTGTTCCCACTGCGGCTGGATATTTACCTCTTCGGGCACGCCACTTGGCAACGCTATCGATGAAATGAAGCTGAATTTTGTCGCGCACAGGGAGATGGAATTCACGTCCCACGTTTGCACCAAACAATCAAGAATCTAAGCTCAAGAACACACTTTCCCAAAGACTGAATAATTCCAACCAGACCATTCTTCGGGTCGAAACCTCATCGTATCCGACATGCTGTCGCACATGCGGTCAACTTGTTTTAAACTCGTTGGGCATACTGATGAAGGTCCAATTATCGATGTTTCCGGAATTTCTTGGCATCACATCGAAGGCCACAATTGAGACAAGCAACTCGGTCGTAATCCTTGCGATAGCCGATCTTTGCTCCGCAACAGGGGCTGCGAGTGCCCAGCCAAATCATTAAGGTTGTCCATGGGAAGTTCATCGATCAACTGTAGTCCTATTGGCGACGAATAGCTCAGCTATTAATTACCATAGTTCTGCCAGCTCTTCGGTGTTTGAGAAGCCGGATTATCGCGAAGTGGCAAATCCCAATTGTCGAGAACAGGAGGACCCGACTCGAGAGCAACCGCAGCCCAAATAGGGATCGAGCGCTCAACGCGGGCGCGATGGCGTACCTGCAAAAACCCGTGGATAATGCCCAACTTCTGTCGGTAATTCGGAAAGCCTTCGGCGAAAAGAACTACACGCCAGCGGTTGTGCATGATTTGGGAGATGTATAGGAGGTTGATTGTGGTCGCCGGGCAGGATCTGATCCTTCGCTTCGGTCAGGAACTGCGTGATTGCGGTTTCCGACTCGCCTCATTTTCCTTTTGAGTGGCCCATGTTTCGCAGCTTCTCTGACCAGCGTTCATATTCGGACTCGTTGAACTTTGATTCGGCTGTTGGCCTTCGATCAGGTATTTTCGTTGACTCACCTTCAGGTTTCGCGTTGAGCTGTGTGTCTTGCATGTTTTGCCTCATCCTCCACTCGGGTCAATTCGTCTTACACAAAAGGACTCTTACATCGTGCATTGCATGTTTGCATCGAATGCCGAGCGGCTCAATGGGTGACAAGCACTAATTGCGTCGGTACCCGGGTCCCGGTACCCGGTAACCGAGTACTGACGAATCCTCTTCTGGGAAGTGGCCTGGTGCATCGATCTTGACGTGCCATGGCCCGCCTCAGCCGTGCCGAACTACCGGTTCACAATTTTGCCTGCCGGGCGCCCTAAATACTTCGAATTAGGCTATCCTGCTTTCCGCTCACCATTGGAGGGTGTGGCCATCCAGCGAATGTCGCCATTCTTTCATCGGTTATATAGAGCTTTGCGCCGCGTATATCCTGACTGCATCACGCAGACACAGGCTGTCGCGTTCAACATTTTCGTGGCTTCCTTTCCGATGCTGCTTCTGGTATTGGGCACCGTGGCGAGTTCCGCTGCTTTTCAGCAAGCTTTAATGGGAATGATCGTACGTTTGCGACCTGTACTCCCCCCGGGAAGCGTTGCTATTTTCAGCTCCTTTCTGTCCAGACATAGCACGCACCCCTGGCAATGGGTCCTGCTGGGCTCGGGTGGCACGTTGATCGCCGGCACACAAATGATGAAGCTGCTGATGGAAGGCTTCTTCATAGTGCACCGTGACAAGAAGCGTCAGAGCGCCCTCAGCAGGCATGTCCGCGCGCTCTTGCTACTGATCGCGACCCTCGTGCCCTCGATTTTTATCGTCACCCTGGTCGTATTCGGCAAACAGTTGCGCAACTGGATGCTGCACACTTCGTCCATGCCTGTGTTTATTCGTGTGGTGTGGGTCGCAGCTTACGTGGTTGCTTGCCTCGTGATCGCCATGATCGTCCTCTCGGTCATCTATCGAGTGGGCCGGCCGGGGCCCCAGCACTGGAGTCAGGTGGTGCCGGGCGCGGCAGTGGCAACTGTGCTGTGGTGGGTGCTCAGCATCGCATTGGGATTCTATCTGCGTCACGTGCCGTATAGCATCGTATATGGAGGCCTCGCCGTCACGATCGGTTTGCTGATCTGGATGCAAATAACGGCGACCATCCTGCTGATCGGCGCCGCTTACAACGCCGAATTGCAAAATTCCCCGCACTGACTTCTTACCCCGACAGGAGTACACTGGCAGCATTACCTTCGGTCACGGAGGCAACGATGAGCGAAATGCGAGTCGAATGCTACGCCAGATATAAAGCTGACGAGCGGCCCACACGATTCATCCTACGCGGACGCACATTTGAGATCATAGAAGTGGAAGATCAGTGGTATTCGCCCGACACGATTTATTTTCGCGTCCGCACGCAAGATGGCGACTATTTCATTTTGCGCCACGACGAAACACAGGATGTTTGGAGTCTGGACGCTTTTCGTTCAGCGCGTGAACGGCAAGGTTTACCTGAGGCCCCGGAAATCGGATTGGCCTGAAGGCGAGAAGCCCGGACTCCGACGGTTTGTCACGCTATACCCGCGCACTTTCAATGCAACAAGCCAGCTTCGCCAGCAACTTTTCTCTCCATCAAGGGTTTATACAAATGTATTCAAAAAAGAACCGCTTCTCCGCGCCTCGCTGTGTGCATGCCCGCGAAGGGAGCTCGAAACATGAAGAAGACGGCCGGCAACGTTCGACATCATCGTTTGTACACGAAAACAGTTACTGGATTGGCAGCGCTGTGTTTTCTCTCCGCCCTCACGCTCGTTGTGCCGTATATGTCCGCTGCGAAAGACAAAAAAAACAAATCAGCGGACTCTTCAAAAGCGATAAAGGGATTGCCCGCACAAGACTTGACCGAGGACGAAGCAATTTTGCATGCGCTGAACCGCCTTGCATTTGGCCCGAAACCCGGAGACCTCGAGCGCGTGAAAGAAATGGGTCTGCAGAAATGGATCGAGCGGCAACTTCAACCTGACTCGATCAATGACACCGAACTCGACACGCGCCTGGACCGTTTTCCCACATTGATGATGTCGTCCTCCAAGCTGCTGGATGAATTTCCTCAACCGCAGGTCGCTGCGCGCCGCGAAGGCGTTTCCATCGAGGAATATCGCAAAGAACAGCAAGCTCGCGTACAGGCAGCCATGCAAGCGAATCGCGCCGATGGCGACGACTCAAATCCCATGAACGACCAGGTCCAGACGAAATTCGAAAATATGGATTCGGACGCGAATCCGGCGATGGACAAAACACAGGGGAAAGGCGCGGGTGGCTTCGGCAATCAGATGCTTAACTACACAGCGATTCGCGCGCCACAACGAATCGTCGCCGAACTTTCGATGGCCAAGATGACGCGCGCTGTTTACAGCGAACGGCAGCTCGAAGAAGAGATGGTCGATTTCTGGTACAACCACTTCAATGTCTTCGCCGCGAAGGGCGCCGACCGCTGGCTGATTACTTCGTATGAGCGCGACGCGATTCGCCCGCATGCGATGGGAAAATTCCGCGATTTGCTCGAAGCCACGGCAAAAAGTCCCGCGATGATGTTTTTCCTCGATAACTGGCTCTCCGTTGATCCAGCTGCCTGGGCCAGGCTGCAACAGGAACAGCAACAGCGACGCGGAATGCGCCAGCAGCGGGTCGGTGGAGGCTTCGGTGACGGCCCGTTCGGCAGGCCACGTTTTCCGCGGGGACAATCCGCGCCGGCAAGCGGAAATGCAAACGACCCTAATGCGAAAGGGAAGCAGAATCAGGAGCGCGGCCTGAATGAAAACTACGGCCGCGAACTCATGGAGCTTCACACGCTGGGTGTCGATGGTGGATACACGCAAGAAGACGTCATCAATGTTGCGAAAGCTTTTACCGGATGGACGATTCGGGAGCCGCGGCGCGATCCTGAATTTTTCTTCAATGAACGGCTGCACGACCAGAGCGCGAAAACCGTCCTTGGCCATCACATTCACGGTGGCGGCATGAAGGACGGCGAAGAAGTGTTGGATATTTTGGCTCGCGACCCCCACACTGCACATCACATTTCATTTGAGATTGCTCAGCGGTTTGTTTCCGACGATCCTCCGTCCGCGCTGGTGGATCGCATGGCGCAAACGTTCCTGAAAACCGGCGGCGACATTCGCGAAGTTCTGCACACGATGATTTATTCGCC
>JAOAPW010000210.1 GCA_025463105.1 Candidatus Acidiferrum typicum
TGATTTTTCCATCCGACAAGCTTTCCGGAAGAATCGAGGCCAGCTTTGAGGAAATGGAATCCCGCAGGCCTGTAAAAATCGTGAGCCATATCGTCTTCGCGCGTCCAAAGCAGTTTGACCGGAACGCCGACGACTTTCGCAATCCATGCTGCCTCGACCATGTAGTCGTTGCTCAAGCGGCGCCCAAATCCGCCCCCGATGCGCATCAGGTGAATCGTAATGTCGCGATCGGACATCCCCAGTGTCTTGGCGACCAGTTGCAAGCCTGGCCCAGGCGTCTGCGTCGGCGCCCAGATTTCGAGCTTGCCATCCTTATAATGGGCCGCGCAATTCTGCGGCTCCAGCGGCGCATGCGATAGGAACGGATAGGAATACGCCCCTTCCACAACTTTCGCCGCGTTCTGCAAAGCGGCGTCCGCATTGCCATCGGTGCGCAGCGGAAATGCCGGAGGCTGCTGTGAGATTTCAGTTGCCCGGCGCGCAAAACCTTCGCTACTTTGCTTGGCCGTCTCGCCCTCGTCCCACTTCACTTGCAATTTCTGCCGCGCGGTTCGCGCCTGCCACCAACTATCGGCAAGAATCGCGACGCCGGGAAGAAGTCCGTTCAAATCCGTTCCGCCGTCAACCACAAATGCGTGGCGAACCCCCGGCATCGTTTTGATTTCATCGACATTGGCGCTGACAACTTTGCCGCCAAACACGGGACACTTCACGAACATCCCGAATACCATTCCCGGCACGGTAAAATCGATGCTGTAGATCGGTTTGCCTGTCACAACCGAGGCGTTGTCGACCCCGTGAATTGCCTTGCCGATGATTTTGTAATCTTTCGGATCCTTCAGCGTGACTGTCTTCAAATCGGGCGGCGTCACCGTCGCAGCTTTCGCGGCGAGTTCGCCGTAGCCGAGCGAGCGCTTCGTGGTCCCATGAATCACGCGACCCGAGGCCGTGCTGCATTCCGATTCCGGCACATTCCACGTCTGCGCGGCCGCGGTAACAAACATTTGCCGGCCTGCGGCGCCCACTCGTCGCAGAGGCTCCCAATTGGTCGGCGTTGCGGTGCTGCCACCAGCGCGTTGCGGACCATATTTCCCCTCATCGAGGTCGGCCTGCTGAATTTTCACATCCTTCCAATCCACATCGAGTTCGTCGGCGATCATCATGGGCAGCGACGTCTTGATACCCTGCCCGATTTCGGGATTCTTCGACATGATGGTCACGACGCCGTCCGCGGTGACGCGAACGAACACGGCTGGGCCGAGGTTGGCGGGAAATGGCGCCTGGGGTGCCTGCCCAAACAAATTCGTTACCGGATCGACGTACAGGGCCAGGAGCAGACCGCCTCCGCCCAGCGCAGTAGCCCAAAGAAACGAGCGGCGCCCGATCAGCTTGCGCTTAACTTCATTCAGCGTGGTTTCCATTGGGCCTCCCTAAACTTTCCCAGCCAGGTTGCTGGCCGATTCGGCGGGCTTCTTCAATTGATTTTGGGCGATCACGGCTGCGCGGTGAATGGCCGGGCGGATGCGCAAATACGTGCCGCAGCGGCAAATGTTGCCATTCATGGCATCGTTGATTTCTTCATCGGTGGGACTTGGAGTGTGCGCCAGCAGCGCCGACGCCGTCATCATCTGGCCGGCCTGGCAGTAGCCGCACTGTGGCACGTCAAGTTCCTGCCACGCGAGTTGCACGGCGTGAGTCCCGTTCGCCGAGAGCCCTTCAAGCGTAGTGATTTGCGCGTTGGCCGCGACCGAAACCGGCGTCTGGCAGGAGCGCACCGCTCGCCCGTTCAGGTGTACCGTACAAGCCCCGCAGAGTCCCGCGCCGCACCCAAATTTCGTGCCTTTCAGATTCAGGACGTCGCGAATCACCCACAATAACGGCATGTCGGAAGGCACGTCTACATTCGTAGATTGCCCGTTCACATTTAGTTTGAAGGACATACGATTCACTCCAGAACCGAAGATTCAAGCACCCACATTAACCGCATTTCAAATAAATAGCTTCAAAACTGGGAAAAGTGTAGCACTGGCTTGCGTGAGGCGTCAAAGTTGACCGCCATACGGAAGTGTCCGAACGTAAAAAATAGTCTGAACGGTTGTGTAACTGGGAGGTCGGGGCTTCAGCCCCGACGTTAAGGCTCCTACTCTGCGGGGCTTTAGCCCCTGAAGCTTCAGGGCTTAAAAGCCCTCCACGGAGTGAGCCCTATGTCGGGGCTGAAGCCCCAACCTCCTGAAAACATCTCGGACTGAACTCAGAACATCCGCCACTAATTTAGGACACTATCCGTTATACACGGCCTCCAGATTTTTTTTGTAGCAGCTCGATTCGGTGCGAAATTTATGCCCAATACGTGCGGTCGAGGGTGCGGTACTGAATCGCTTCGCCCAGGTGGCGTGTTTCGAGAGCGGCTGATTCATCGAGATCGGCGATGGTGCGCGCGACTTTCAGGATGCGGTCGTGGGCGCGCGCGGATAGGCCCATGCGTGTGACCGCAGTTTCCAGCATTTTTTCGCCCTCATCGGAAATGGCGCAGAATTTCCGGATCAGCTTCGGCGGCATCTGCGCATTCGAGAAAATTTTCTTCTCGCCGATGAATCGCTCGGTTTGGCGCGCCCGCGCCCGCAATACACGCTCGCGCACCGTCGCGGAATCCTCCGTAGCGGTTGAGCCGCGCAGTTCCTTGTATTTCACGGCGGGCACTTCAATATGGATATCGATGCGGTCGATCAGCGGCCCGGAAATCTTCGAGACGTAGCGTTGAATTTGCGGTGGCGAGCAGTGGCACTCGCGCGTCGAGTCGCCAAAAAATCCGCAGGGACATGGATTCATCGCGGCGGCCAGCATGAAGCGTGCCGGAAATGTCACCGAAGTAACCGCGCGCGAAATCGTTACCGCGCCATCTTCGAGCGGCTGACGCATCACTTCGAGCACGTTGCGCTGAAACTCCGGCAATTCGTCGAGAAAAAGCACGCCGTGATGTGCGAGCGAAACTTCTCCGGGACGAGGCACCGCGCCGCCGCCGATCAATCCAGCATCGCTGATCGTATGGTGCGGCGAACGAAACGGCCTCGTGCCAACCAGGCCGCGCGAATCATCGAGCACCCCGGCAACAATGTGGATGCGCGTCGTTTCGATGGCTTCG
>JAOAPW010000216.1 GCA_025463105.1 Candidatus Acidiferrum typicum
TCAGTTGCTTCACAGTTGTTTCGTAAAAATTCCGGCAGGCAGGACATTGGAAATCTTCGAAGACTTCGATCGTGATCGGCGCGCTCTTCGATCCCAACGATTTCGCTTCCGAGGGGTCGAGCGCCACCGTTGTGGGCTTCGCCGCTGGGCTTGATGTTGTTTTCGCTTGCTGACGTGCCGATACGGCCGAGGTCGAGGCGAAGGCCATGACGAAAAGAAAAATTCCGATCCGGCGCATGGGAAGCGGTTTCACGCGGTGCTCTCCTTAGGTTTCGAGGGGTATTCTAACCCTATTTCAGTCTGCCCTGCACTGATAGACGTGAATCGCCTGGATATGGTTATCTCAAAAGCTAAATACTTCGGTACCGCGTCATCGCCGATAACCAGAACACATACGAAAAAAGGGTAGCGTCCGATTTTGCGAAGAATATCAGGCCAAGTCTGCGCAGCGCGGCCGCCAGAGAGCCAAAGCTATGGTGATGAGGCCCGGGAACGCCAATCTCCCGATTGGCGATTTGAAGGACGCAAATCGGGAGATTGGCATTTTCTGAGCCGCAGCGAGCGTTGGCGGTGTGATTGCACCTTCTAATTCGATGCAAATACAGCACATATTTACAATCAATCTTCTTGACAATGCAACACTCAATATTTATAATGGCTGCGTCTGTGGCACTCATGCCGGGGTTTTACCGGTCAAAGAGGTTGAAGGAGGCAGGGAGAATGAGCAAAATTATAGGAATCGACTTGGGAACGACAAACTCCGTGGTTGCAGTCATGCAGGGTGGTGAACCCGTCGTAATCCCGAACCAGGAGGGAGGCCGCACGACCCCTTCAGTTGTCGCCATTACCAAAACGGGAGAACGACTGGTCGGGCAAGTAGCCAAGCGGCAAGCGGTCACGAATCCGGAGAACACGATTTATTCCATTAAGCGGTTCATGGGGCATCGCTACGACGAAGTCACCGATGAAGTGAAACGCGTGCCCTATAAAGTGACGCGCGGGCCGCACGATGATGCGCGTATCGATATTTTTGGCAAGGCCTACAGCCCGCCGGAAATTTCGGCCATGATTCTCGGAAAACTCAAATCCGCGGCCGAAGATTTCCTCGGCGAGAAGGTGACCAAGGCCGTCATCACGGTCCCGGCATACTTTAATGACAGCCAGCGGCAAGCAACCAAGCAGGCAGGCGAGATTGCCGGCCTCGAAGTGTTGAGAATCATTAACGAGCCCACTGCGGCGGCGCTGGCGTACGGTCTGGACAAGAAGAAAGATGAAACGATTGCGGTGTACGATCTTGGCGGCGGAACCTTCGACATCTCGATTCTGGAGGTAGGCGAAGGCGTCGTCGAAGTAAAGGCTACGGCGGGTGACACGCACCTGGGCGGCGATGACATCGACAATCGCATCGTCGAATGGCTGGCGGCTGAATTCAAGAAAGATCAGGGCATTGACGTCAGCAAAGACCGCATGGCGATTCAGCGTCTGAAGGAAGCCGCGGAAAAAGCGAAGATCGAGCTATCGCAAATGCAGGAAACCGATATTAATTTGCCGTTCTTGACGGCGGATGCCTCGGGTCCGAAGCACCTGCAATTGAAATTGACGCGCGCCAAGCTCGAACAGTTGATGGAAGACATCCTGCAGCGTACGATCGGACCAACCAAGCAAGCGCTGTCCGATGCGGGCGTCACACCTGACAAAATTGACGAAGTGGTGCTGGTGGGCGGTTCGACGCGTATTCCCCGGGTGTTACAGATCGTTAAGGACCTGTTCGGGGGCAAGGAACCGCACAAGGGCGTCAACCCGGACGAAGTTGTGGCAGTCGGCGCGGCGATTCAAGGTGGCGTGCTGGGCGGCGAAGTGAAGGACATCCTGCTGCTGGACGTGACGCCATTGTCGCTGGGAGTTGAGACGCTGGGCGGCGTAATGACCACGCTAATCCCGCGGAACACGACCATCCCGACCCGCAAATCGGAAACATTCTCGACTGCCGCGGACAACCAGCCATCCGTCGAAATTCACGTGATGCAGGGCGAACGCAAGATGGCCTCGGACAACCGGACGCTTGGGAAATTCCATTTAATGGGAATTCCGCCGGCTCCGCGCGGGATGCCTCAAATCGAGGTGACTTTCGACATCGACGCCAACGGCATCCTGAATGTTTCGGCAAAGGATCACGCGACAAACAAGGAGCAGAAAATCACGATCACTGCATCCACCGGCCTCAGCAAAGAAGAAGCCGAAAAGATGCGCAATGACGCCGAAGCTCACGCCGACGAGGACAAGAAAAAGCTGGCGGAGATTGAGGCGCGAAACATTCTGGACAACCGAGTGTATCAGATGGAGAAGTTGCTCAACGAAAACCGCGACAAGCTTTCCGAATCCGATATCAAGCCGGTGGAAGAAGCCGTCGCCTCCGCAAAATCGGCCTTGGCCAGCGGCGCTCTCGAGCAGATCCAGTCAGCCACGCAACAACTGGAGCGCGCTTCCCACACCCTCGCCGAAACGCTCTATAAAACCGCACAGGCAAGCGGAGCAGGAGCAGGCGCTTCAGGTTCCTCCCAAGCAGGAGGCACCACCGATGGCGGACCGCAGCAGTCAGGTTCGACTCCGCCTCCGGGTGAGGTCATCGACGCCGAGTACGTGGACGTGGACGAATCGAAAAAGCCAAATTAACGGCGTCCGCGCGGCGGAGTTCCTGGCACAGACTTCAGTCTGTGCCACTCGACAAAGTATAAGTTGCGGGACGGCCGTTTCGTAACGGCCCTCCCCGCAACACGTTTTTAAAAATCTCTGGGAGTTCCATTTGACGACGCAAGACGGAATCAAACGAGCCGGACCGCCTCAGGCCATTCAAAAGTTACGCGAGGATTTATACATGGCGCAGATCACTCTTTCGGAGACGCCGAGCGCGGACTGGAAGCGTTTGTTTTATGAAACACAGCAAGCACCCTCGCCCGATTTTCCTCCTCGCGCTGTGGACATCAGCGGACACTTGCTGCGGTTTCGCACCGACGCAGCGAGCGTGGAAGCAAAAACGGCATGGATCGATCGCTGGATCGAGCGCGCCAACCAGAAGGAAGCCGCGATGGGTGGCCGATTAGACGAAGAACGCCGGCGCAGGCGCGAAGAGCATCAGCGCGAACAGCAGGAACTGGCGTCGATGAATGCACGATGGGAGAAACTGTAGGGACACCGTAGGGGCACGTGCCCCTACACAGCGGCCACGTCACCGCTGGGCAAGATTTATGGATGATGTGATGCGATGAGACATACGAATCACAACACGATTCACGAATCACAAGTTACCAGTCACCAGTCACTGGTCACCCAATATGGCCAC
>JAOAPW010000219.1 GCA_025463105.1 Candidatus Acidiferrum typicum
CAACACTACCTTGACGGCGGGAACCCCTGGAACATTCACCGTCACAGCGACAGGATTGCCCGCGCCAACTTTTGCCGAAACCGGATCGCTCCCTGCGGGCGTAACCTTTAACACCTCGACCGGAGTGATTGCCGGAACGCCCAATGCGGGTACGGGGGGCGTCTACTCGATCACTTTCACAGCACTGAACGGAGTGGGAACCAATGCCACACAGAATTTCACGCTGACTGTGGACCAGGCTCCGGCGATTACCAGTGCCAGCAGCAAATCCTTCACCGTCAATGCACCTGGGACATTTACAGTAATTTCTACGGGACCGCCCGCCCCCTCGCTCGTCGAGTCAGGTACGCTGCCCGCCGGTGTGATCTTTACAGACAACGGCAATGGGACCGGGACTCTGGCGGGAACAGCCAGCGCTCAAGGAACTTTCCCAATCACGTTCACGGCTCACAACGGGATCGGCGTCGACGCAGTTCAGAATTTTACGCTGACAGTTGACCAAGCCCCCTCATTCACGAGCGTAACTACGACCACCTTTACGACGGGCTCCGCGGGAACGTTCACCGTCGCGGCCGCAGGAGTTCCAGCGCCTTCGCTAGTTGAGTCGGGGGCGTTGCCCAGCGGAGTTACGTTTACCCCGGGGACTGGCGTTCTCGGTGGAACGCCCGGAGCGGCCGCAGGCGGAACTTACAATCTTACGTTCACCGCGCACAACGGCTCGGGTGCGGATGCGGTGCAAAACTTCACGCTCATAGTCGATCAGGCCGCTGCCATCACCAGCACCAACAACACAACTTTCACTATCGGTGCGCAGGGCAATTTCACGGTTGCCGCGACAGGTTTCCCGGCGCCGACCTTTAGCGAGACAGGCACGCTTCCAGGCGGAGTGACCCTGAACAGCTCAACCGGAGCGCTCAGCGGGATTCCGGCCGGCGGCAGTGCAGGAAATTATCCCATAACGATCACGGCACATAACGGTGTGGGCGCGGATGCAACTCAACCCTTCACTCTGACCGTGAATCAGGCGCCAGTAATCACAAGCGCGACCAGCACAACCTTTACCGCAGGCTCTGTGGGAACGTTCACTATAACTGCCACTGGCTCGCCTGCGCCATCGCTCAGTGAGACCGGACTTCTTCCCACTGGAGTAACCTTCAATACCGGCACTGGCGTTCTAAGCGGCACGCCTGGTGCAGGAAGCGGTGGTACGTATCCCATTTCATTCAAAGCACACAATGGCGTCGGCACGGATGCGACGCAGAGCTTCAACCTTACCGTGGACGAGTCGGCGGTGATTACGAGCGCCAACAGCACGTCTTTCGTCCTGAACGCACCAGCAACTTTCACAGTGACGGCTACTGGATTCCCCACGCCGACTCTGGCCGAGTCCGGAGCACTGCCCACCGGAGTTACGTTCAATACTTCAACCGGGGTCCTGGGCGGCACTCCCGCGTCAAGCGGGACTTTCCCGATTACATTTACGGCTCACAACGGAGTGGGCTCTGATGCCACACAGAGCTTTACACTGACGAGCGCTGCACCAACTTGCTCAACGAACTGCACGATTTCAGGAACCATAACCGGTCCTTGGGTCCCTGGTGTGACGATCTCCAGATCCGGTAGCGTCACTACCGTTCTCACGGACGCGGGCGGGAACTATTCCTTCACGGGCCTGGCAGGTGGGACCTATACAATCACCCCGAGTTTGGCAGGCTATAACTTCAGCCCGTCCCCAGCATCAGTCACCATTTCGGGCAACACCACAACACAAAACTTCGTGCAAACGTCAGCAATGCCCTCCTTTAGCATCTCCGGGACGCTAAGCGGAAGCTCAACTGCTGGCATCGTATACATCCGCGTCTCCAATTGCGGTACGAATTGCAATAGCTCGGCAGGAACGACCCTTGCTTCAGTCTCCACGAACGGCGGTTCGTACACGGTCAGAGGTCTCGCGCCCGGAAACAATTATTCGGTAAGCGCCGAGATAGACACACTAAACACCGGGGCGCCTAATGAGTCGAACCCGGCCGGCAGTATCTCCGGAATTTCTATAACTAATGCGGATGTTACGGGTGCAAACATTATTATCAGCAACCGGTCGCCCGTTACACCTGTGACGCCTAACAAGCCAAACGTCTTTCCAGGAAATGGTTCGGCGTTCATCAACTACAAGCAGACCAGGGACAATAACGGCGAGGAGATCGCGACGTCCTACAAAATTTACTATGGCACGGATACCGCTGCGTCGAACGTCGGTTCAGTACAGATTCCAGCGGGCGACTCGAACAACGTCTTTGTCCTCTCTGGTTTGACCAACGGTACCCCCTACTATTTCAAAATGACGGCGCTGAACGTCAACGGCGAAAGCGCGGCGTCTTCGGTTTTTGGCCCGGTCACTATCGGAGCCACAAGCGGCGCCAACACCGTGTCTGGAACGATCACGTTCTCCGGAATAACACCGCCCGCAGGGTCCGCCTTGTATGTTGGCATGTTCAGTAACACAACGGGTGTTTACTTTGAAAGGATCGCGAACCCTTCCAATCCAACGCAGGCGTACAGCGTCGCGGGCATCCCGGCCGGCACTTACCAGAATTTTGCCATCCTTGATGTCAGCGGGACGGGTTTCATTCGTGCCGGCGATGTAAGCAACTTCGGGTCTAATGGTCCCCCAACACTCGCCGTGAACAGCAGCATCTCAGGTCACAACATCACCCTCGTCGATGTCGCGGCGAAAACCTTTGTCGCCACGAGTCACGACCGGCCGATCGTCGGCGCTGACACCTACAGCATCACCCTGGCCTCAGATTTTGGATCGAAGCGCCCTGTTTCCATGACGTTATTCTCGGGAAACAACGTGGCCGTGCCGTTCGACATGGTTGCCGAACGGAATAACAGCTTCAGTCCAATTTTTAATAACTCCGTGAGACCACTAACGACGGATTCCTATGTAATTTTGGTTTCTTTCTCAGACGGGAGTACACCACAGAACATACCGGTCACGGTGTCTACTGTCCTTGACACCTTTGCTACCAGCCAGGCGATGAATATAAATTCGCCGAACTCTAACATCCTTCCGCTGCTCACCTGGGCTGCTCCCTCACCGCTCCCCGCGTTCTTGTACTCTTACGGCGTGGGCCTTATTCTGCCCAATGGCAATGAATTCTGGAATTACAACGGCGGCAACAATAGCAACGGCATTCCGAGTACTCAACTTAGCGTACCGTTTAACACAGACAACTCAGCCAATCCGAACCCAAGCCTTACGCCTGGGCTGAGCTACGATTGGTCGGTTACGGTTCAAGACGACAACGGAAACCGCGCGACGATCCATGCGCCCTACGTACCGTAGTAGTACGTAGCAGGATCAAGCTACAGAAAAAGGGCCGGCTCAATCGAGTCGGCCCTTCTTCTTTTCCCGGGAGTGCCGCGAAATAATAAGAAAAGAAATGTGCCCTCTCCGTGCCGAAGAACACGGCACGGAGAGTCCTCTACAAAACCATCAGCGTTAGAGGCACTTGTAGAGGCCGCCCGCTCTTGGGGCGGGCAGCTTTTCGTTTTCTCCAGAACCAAACTGAGTCACTACGGATTCAACGTTCGCGAGCGGAGGCCGTGGCCATGGCGGTGAGGTATTCGACGAGTTCAAACACTTTGGGGCTGGTGCAGACTTCGTAGTAAGCGCGTGCGCCCGCGGATCCAATCTTGCCGTCCGGCAACAATTGCCGCACGTAGCCGCGCCGGATCAGGACAGGCTCGACGCGTTCGCCGACCGGCGTTTCGCCGGCGTAAAACGTTACGCGTTCCTTACCCCAGGGCATCACGCAATCTGCTTCCACCGATGTCAGCGCGATTTCTTCCTGCAACTTCTGAAAGCCTTCTTCGTTTAATTCAACGCCGTTCAGGTTGAAGCGAATCAGGAATTCGTCGGCTTCATCATCCGCTGCGCCCTCCATCATGGTCTGGAACAGGAAAAGGCGAAACAGCGAAGTGTTCTGCGAAAGCAGGCGCTTCGCCGCCTTCGAGCAACTGGAAAGGCGGTCGGACAAATTGAGCGCGCGCGAAATCATGATGCGCGAATCAGTATCCATCCAATAGGTGGGCGCGGAGCCCTGATACGCGATGCCAATGCCCAGCTCGAGGCGCGGCAGCTCGGTGGTTTCGGCTCGTTCATTGAAAGCCGAAGAAACGGCCAGGATCTGCCGGGCCAGGGCGCAGGCTTTGGAGACGGCGCGTTGCTGCGCGCGATTGGATTCGTTTTCAAAAATTGCCAGCACCAGCGCGTCGCCTTCGATGAAAACTTTAGCCGCTCCGTAACGATCCAGAATGCGTTTCACCGGCTCGTAAAAATTCAGGCTGAAGAGCGACGCCGGATTCAGTCCGCGTTCCAGCAAATCCTGGGTAATTTTTGTCGAGCCGCGCACATCCGCCTTGATGATCGTATGCGAAAGAACCCTGTCTTCCGCGGGACGCGCTTCTTCGGGCAAAATGAATTCATACAGGCTGTTGTTCAGCTCCGAATTTTCGCGCGTGCGCTCGTTGCGCACCAGGTTCACGCGTTCCATCGCCGTCGTCAGTCGTTCGTAATTGCGAATGTCGCGACGCAGGCGCATGAGATCTTCCGCGAAGCGAATCGCCACGGTGCGAATTTCTTCGCGAGGCGTGCGGCGAATCTTTTTGGCGATCTCGTCGATTCGCTGCATGGAAAACTGCCGGGCGGGAAACTGTTTGAGAATGTCCTCGACGCGTTTGTATTCCTCGCGCGAAACCATCGCTTTTTTCAACTGATGCAAGTGTATTGGCGGGCAGTAATCGTGGCAGATGTTCCGTAATTGATAGCTCGCCAGAACATGAATCAGCAAATCGCGCTGCTCGAGCCGCGCGATCCACTGCTCCAGCAATCGCGCGCGCGTTTCGACCGCCGCGCCGCGTTCTTCTCCCAGAGCAGTGACATCGAACAGGCGGCGCGCATTTTCAGGCTGGCTCAGGTAATCGCCAAGTTGATTTTTGTACTGCTCGGTGAGGTAATCCGCTTCGCCGCGCGCAGTCTCGATGCGCGGGCTGGCAGTTTCGAGTTTTCCGCGCAGATGGCGAAGCCGTTTTTCGACGTCGGTAATCGCCGCGCGGAGATTTGCGGGATCCGAACCGAGACCCACACGCGCCATCAGACCATCGCTCCGTTCCAACCGGCGCGCCAGCCCAGCGTGCTCTTCCTCAAGACGCGCGATTTCCGCGCGACTTGCCATCGTCGAGTCCAGCAGTTCCTGATGCGCCCGCCACGCTTCGCTGAGTTCACTCCCCTGGTCTCCGGCCAGGACCCATTCCCTCAAGAAATCGAGCAGCAGCGCATCAAACGTTTCGAAGCGGTCCTGATCGCGCAAATAAGTTCCCAGCAACACATATTGCTCTAGGAAAAGAACGTCGTCCTTGCCGCCCTCGACGAAGGCCAGTCGGTTGGCCAATATTTCGTAAGCGGCGGCCATTTCGTCGCCAAACAGCGCTTTCCGCGATCTCGCCAGGCCATTCTCTTCGATTTCCAAAATCA
>JAOAPW010000277.1 GCA_025463105.1 Candidatus Acidiferrum typicum
GGGGAACGCGGAGAGTCTTTGCCGGAGGAAGAAGGCGATCTGGTCACGACCACCGGCGAAGTCATCGGGCGGCATCGCGGAGTGCAAAATTAAACTGTAGGCCAGCGAAAAGTGCAGGGCATCGCAGCCGGCAGACCTCTTTACGTCGTCGAACTCGACCGTGCGGCCAATCGAGTCGTTGTTGGCGATGATGTGGAGTTGCGCGGGGATTCCTGCGAGGTGCGCGACGTCAACTGGATTTCGTTCGCGCTCCTGGAAGGCCCGATCCGCGCCTCCGTGAAGATTCGCCATCGCCATGAACCGGCCGCGGCTACCATCGAGCCGATCGATGCCACGTCCGCGCGCGTGAAGTTTGATGAGCCGCAGCGCGCGATTACACCGGGACAGGCTGCAGTATTTTATTCAGGAGATGTTGTTCTCGGCGGGGGATGGATTCGCTAGCGTGTTGACCGAAATCCTGCCAAAGCTTAAATAAACATTCCTTCGTCTTGCTGCTCGCTGGGTTGTTCTACAGAGTGTCGTCTGCCCCGCGCCGCGCGGAGAAACTCAAGTCCACTCTGAATTCCGCGAATCATGGCGGAAGCCTTTACAACGGGTCCCCAGACAGTGTCGCGCATGCGTGATCCGGCTTCTTCGATAGTTTCCATGGCGCCCGTAAGAATCTGATCGACATGGATGAGTTGCAGACGCAGGCGTTCCATTGTCTCGGTAAGAATTCGATCGAGCTTCTGCGCTTGGCCGCGCGCCAGCCGGGTAAGTTCAGAGGCATCCGCCACCAGACCTGAGATCCGCGGGGAGACGTCCTCCACCAGAATCTGAAGCCGGGAAATAATCGGCGTCAGTCGAGTATTGAGGTCCGAGATGGTTTCCTCAACGCGCGCAGCGGTGCGGCGAAGCTGGATAAATAACGCGACCAGGATGATTGCCTGCAAAACAATGGCAACCGAGGTCACAATCACGAAAAATGGCATCCAGCTTTCCATGCGCTTGCCTTGACGCGATTACTGCGCCTTGGCTTTCTCCCTCTGGTAAGCTTCTCGGCCCGCATCAACAGCCGCGGAAAGAGTGTCCTTCTGACGTGACGCCGCCTGTTTGCTGCGCTCCACCAAATCTTCGGCGCGCTCACGAAGTTCCCGCGCTTTGCGCTGCGCATAGTCGCGGCCTTCATCTGCTTTTTGCGACAGGTATTCGCGAGTTTCCTCACCAGATTTCGGCGCAAACAAAATTCCTACCAACGCGCCAATTCCGAGACCCACCAGGAAGAAACTAACTTTTGAACCAACATTCTCCGCCATGGCTTACCCCCTATGCGTTTTGAAAGTAGCACACGGAAGTGCCGGAAGCAAGCTGTCCCGGGTGTCAACGGTCCCGAACTATGGGGAAAGGTCCGGAGGAATTTGTAGAAGAAGGATTATTTGTCAAATGTGCGGAAACACGCTCGGCGAGAGTAGCAGGCACGACTCGAGCAATCTGCTCGACACTCGCTGACCGCAGTTGCGTGATGCTTCCGAAGCGCCGCAGCAGTTTCTGCGCTGTACGAGGCCCAACACCGGGAATATTTTCCAGGCCAGTCTGAATCGTACGCTTTGTACGACGCTGGCGATGGAATCCTACGGCAAACCTGTGGGTTTCGTCGCGAATCTGCTGAATTAAATGAAGGATTGGCGAATGATGTTCCAGGCGAATCGGCTGATCCTCCTGGCCGAGAACATAGATGATTTCCTCCTGCTTGGCGATGCTGGCGACGGATTGATTGATGACTTCAAGCTTTTCCAGCGCCGCCGCGGCTGCGTGCAACTGGCCGAGGCCGCCATCGATTAGGATGAGGCTGGGGAAAGGTTTTTTCTCCTCCTGGAGGCGCCGATATCTGCGTTCGATGACTTCCCGCATGCTTGCAAAATCATCATTGCCCCATTCACCGCGAATGATGAACTTGCGATAGTCGGATTTTTTCATTCGGCCGTCTTCCCACACGACCATCGAAGCTACGGTGTCGGAGCCTTGCAAATGGGAAATATCGAAACTCTCGATACGTCGCGGCGGCTCCGGCAATGACAGCGCCTGCTCGATCGCATCGACAATCGCCTTCGAGCTGGGCTTCAGTACGCGAAAACGCTGCTCGAAGGAGTGGCGCGCGTTTTTCTCAACCAATTCGAGGAAGGCATGCTTGGCGCCGCGCTGCGGCATCAGGATTTCAACACGGCTGCGCGGTGGCTCAAGTTTTGCGGCGCGTTCACTGAGAATGTCCTCGAGAACTGCGCGGTCCTCAAAGTCCATCGGCACGTGGATCGCGCGCGGCAGATAGGCGGCGTCGAGATAAAGCTGTTTAAGCAACGCGGACAGGAATTCCGCGGGTTCGAAAATTTCCAGATCCTCCCAGTAAAAATCTCGCCGGTCCACCACGCGGCCGCCGCGCAAGTGAAATAAGTTGACCGCTACCAGCGGAGGCTCTGCATGCCACGCGAGTACATCGGTGTCATCGCCCGCAGCGGCGGCGATTTTTTGGCGCTCTTCGATCTCCGTGAGCGTGCGCAGAAGATCTCGGTACGAGGCCGCCTGCTCGTAGCGCTCGGAATCGGAAGCCTCCTTCATACGCGACTCGAGACTTTTGATCAGATCGTGGCGGCGGCCTTCTAGAAACATTCGCGTATCGCGAGCAGCTTCCGCGTAGAGTTCATCAGTGGTGAGTCCCGGGGCGCAGGGGCCGAGGCAGCGGCGAATGTAATACTGCAGGCAGGGCCTGGGATGCGCTCTCGTAAGGTCCACTGTGCAGGAGGGAATGCGAAACGTTTTGTGAATGAAGTGAACGATCCGGTGCGCCAGGCTGTGCGGAAAATACGGACCAAAATAAATCGAGCCGTCCTTCACCAATCGACGCGTCACGTATACCCGCGGGAATTTCTCAAACGCGGTGAACCGGATGTACGGGTAAGTCTTGTCGTCGCGCAGCAGAACGTTGAATTTCGGCTTGTGCTGCTTGATCAGGTTGTTTTCGAGCGCGAGAGCCTCGCGGTCGTTGTCCACGACGATGTAATCGAAATCCGCAATTTCGCGCACCAGCGAACCCGTTTTTGCGTCCAGCCACCTGGACTCCAAAAAATACGACCGCACGCGATTTCGCAGCGAGCGCGATTTTCCGACGTACAATATGTTTCCCAGGGCGTCCTTGAATAGATACACCCCCGCATCCAGCGGAAGACCGGCGGCTTTTTGTGTGAGTTCCATCGTCAGAGTAGAATGGGTACGGGCGCCTCGAGTGATGCGTGGAGCCCGCAAGTAGTAAGATGCGGACTCTGCCAGTTCCGACTCGAATCAGGGTGCGGGCTCTACTAAACTGAACGCTTCAAGTGAAGCGTGGAGCTGCCCGAATTAAGGACGCACGGCGGACCGCACTTGGGCAACATCTATGATAGCAAAGTGAATCCTAACCTGCTCAGACCATGAAATTCCTTGTAGCCATTTTATTCGCTGTTTTACTGCTGACAAGCGCACCGTCCACGAGGGCGCAGCAGATTGATCCGTCCACGCCGCCTCCACCGCCGCCGGCAGAGGCGCCGCCGGAGCCGCCTACTCCAACCGCTCCCGCCGAGCCGGTATTCGATCCACTCCACGCACAAAGGAGCATCGAAATCGGCAATTTCTACTTGAAAAAAGGCAATTATGATGCGGCGATCGATCGCTTCATGGATGCGACGCGCTTTCAACCCAAGCTGGCAGTCTCCTGGAAACTGCTCGGTGAAGCCTTCGAGAAAAAGCACGATAACGGCAACGCCGTCGACTCCTACAAGAAGTATCTGGAATTGTTTCCCGGAGCAGAGGATGCAGCCAAAGTACAAAAGCGAATCGCACTTTTAGAAGAAAAGACCGCGCAACAAGCCTCCAAACATCCCATACACTAGCCAGTAGCACAGGCTTTAGCCTGTGTGATTTTGAATTGGTGTGTGTGCACTGTTCGCGGATGCAAAACGAAAGTCAAAACCACACAGACTGAAGTCTGTGCTACAAAAACCCGCTTCACGGTAGACGATTTAGGAAGCGCTTATTTCGTTATCTAGCGAACATGATCGAGGAATTTTCGCGCTCGCTCGTAATGTTTGAAACGTTTTTCTTCGGCGCGGAATTCGGCCGAGTGCGCCTGGAGTCCACATGCAGCGGCGCGCAGGGGATGCTTCACGTGGAGCATCTCGTGGTACAGGATTAATTCGACGGCATAAGAAGGCACTTCCACGCGATCCAGGCGATTGTTCATAACGATTTGATCAAGCGAAGGATCAAAGCAGCCAAACTGCGAACGCCAGGGGCGCGTGCTCCAACCCAGGCGCGGGCGGCGCAGGTTTCCATCGAAGTATTCAAGATTAATCGCCGCAAACATCGGCTCGAGGTCATGGGCCACGCCACGCGGATTGTGCACGATGCGCCGCGCGCGTTTACGTCGGACTCGCGCGATATGACGCCGCGTGGAATGCGCGAGCGCGAACCGGCGATAGAGATCGCGCAGCTCGGTGGGCAGTCTCCGGCGATACATCTGCGCCAATAAAATGGCCGCGGCAGCTTCAATCACCGGCACGGGAGCATCGCGCAAAATATCGGAAAGCCGCACGTGCGCTGTTTCCTGCCGCAGGCGCATGGTGTGCGCGAGATTAGCGTAAGGATACAACTCCACCACGAAATTCGGCGGCCTGCCCTGGCATCCAAGGCGCGTGAAAATGCGATGAAAGATGCGGTCGCCGCCAGGGAAGGCTGCGGCGAGAGGACGTTTTCCTGTCGAGCGCCCGATTCCAATCACTGAGGTTTGCGCCTCACGGGAGGCGGCGCCATGTCCTTCGACGCTTTGTCAACATCTTTGGCCGCATCCTGTGTGGCCTCGATGGCGTCGTCGAGATTGTCCTTGTACGTTTCTCGCTCGGGTCCTTTAGTCGCCAGATCCTGCAGATACGGCAAAGCGTCTTTGATCTGCGTCTGCAAAGCTTTCACTCCTTGCCGGATATCTTCCTGTTTTTCGATCCCAATATCGACCAGGTCAGCGGCATCGTCAATACAGCCGGTATAGGCGTTGATCAAATTGTTAAGGCGGTCCGTCCGTTTCTGGTCGGCCGGGTCCATGTGCGCAAATTCATATTGGAGTTTCTTGATGCGATCTCCCGCGAATGTGGCGTAAAGCACGATGCGAGGTCCGGACATGCCGGCATCGCGAATCTTGTCCGCTTCGGCTTGGCTCAGATATTCTTTTTTTTGCGGTGCAGCCGTGCGCCCCGCGGGCGCCATGAACAAAACACCAGCCAGAAGCAGGGCAGTTCCCGGCGCGAAGATTGTTCGCATGGAATTTCTCACGGCTTCCTCGCATTCCGGTCCGGCTGACGCGGGAATAGCGCGTCGATCAGCTCATTCTGCGTATTCACGAGGTCCGTGCGGACCTCACGGAAAAATGGACGCTTATCGACCGGCAAAGTGAGAATCAAATCGTCGATGTGCCGGACCGTTTCGCGGATGCTGATCTGAAGTTCCTTAAATCCCGACGGTTTTTTTTCCGGGTCGACGCCGGTGGCCTTCAGCAGTTCGGCTATATGCTTAACCTCGTCCCTATATCGCTCGAGAGTGTGCAGTGAAGCGACCTCATCACCGTTCTTGAGTTGCTTGCGAGCTTCATCAATCTGATCGTCGCCAAGTTTCACGAGCGCGCGAGCCTTGCGCACCGGATCCGCTTCCTGATCGTACCGCGCCTGATTCGCGCTCACGCGTTCCTGAGCGGCGAGCGGCGCGAACAGCGCCAGCGCGGCAAATGCGGCAGTGCAGAATTTCAGCATCCCAGGAAACCGCATCCTTTCAGCGTTTCGGTTTCTTCGGCGACTGCCCCAATTCACTTTGCAGGGTATAGGCCCGGCGGCGCGCCTGAAAATCCTGCGTTTCATTCTGGCCGTTGTCCAACTCGAGGAACTTCTGATACGCCTCGATCGCTTCCGCCTTCCTCGAAAGTTTATCGTAACAGATAGCGCGAACAAACCAGGAGGCGGGCTTGGGTGTTTCCAGCTTGGCAAGGCGATCCATCGCGCCAATGGTCGCCGCGTAATCTTCATTTAGAAAAAATGCATTCACCAGTTCACGCAAGGCATCGGCATCTTGTGGATCATTTGCGACCACTTTTCCCAGTAGGTTTATCGCCGTGGGGTAATCGTGCAATTCAATCTCGACGTGGCCCAGCCATGCGATCAATTGCTGGTCCCGCGGCGATTGCCGCAATGCCTCAGTGAGAGTCACACTGGCTTCTTTCCATTTGTTTTGATGCAAATAGATGTCGGAGCGCATTTTAAGTCCATCCACGCTGGGCGTGGAGCCGGCTTCGGACCGGTCGAGTTCGGCAAGCGCGTCATCGAAGCGATCCAAATCCATCAGTGCGGAAGCCCGCTCGAAGTGTTCAGCCCGGTCGCCCGGATTCAGTTTCAGATATTCGGCCAGCGCGTCGACTCCGGCCTCATATTTCTTTTGTGCGAGGAAAGCATTGGCGAGACCCAGGCGCGCGGGCGCGGAATTGCTGCGGATCGCGACAGCCTCGCGAAAATGCTCTTCGGCGCCTGCAGCATCGTTCGCGCGAAGCAGAACGCGGCCCAGCGCGAAGTGACACTCGTAATCCCTGGGAGAAATCGCGAGCGCCGCGCGATATTGTTCGCCGGCCTCAGCGAATTTCCCGGCGTGTTCGAGCGCGTAACCCGCTAAATAGCGAGGACGGCTTTCCGTGGGCTGCAGGTCGGCGGCGTGACGAAATGATTCCGCGGCCTGTGCTGGATTGGAGTCCATCAGCACGAGGCCGAGGTTCAAATGCGCCGGCGCCATTTTTGGATCGAGCGCAATGGCGCGGAAAAATTCAGCTTTCGCTTCCTCCCAACGCTTAAGTCCCGCATATGCATAGCCGAGCTGGAAATGCGCGAATGGATCATCGGCACGTTCCGCAATGTATTTTTGAAGCGGTTCGACGGCGGCCGCGAAATCATTTTTGTCGATGAAGTCCTTGGCCTGCTGCAGCAGCGGCGCGAGAGGATCTTCCTTGGGCTGAGAAGGAGATTGTGCCGCAGGTTTCGCGGGAGATTTACGCTGAGACTGTGAATGCAATGGAACCGGAGAAATGGCCGGCATTGCCAGAAAAATTGCAACAGGGAAACAACTCACCATGAAATGTGAGGCGCGACTCATCGCTAGGACTTGCGGCGCGCGGCCCGCTTCGGTGCGCCTTGATTTTCATGCGAGTTCTTATTGTTGAGTACGCGCGCGAGAAATTTCCCCGTATGCGAACGCGCATTGCGCGCCACCTGTTCCGGTGTTCCCGTGGCGACAACGCGGCCGCCTTGCTCTCCGCCTTCCGGCCCAAGATCGATAATCCAGTCCGCGGATTTAATGATGTCGAGGTTGTGTTCGATGACAAGGATCGATGCCCCGCCGTCAATTAATTTTCGGAAAGCGGTGAGCAGCTTCTGTATGTCATCGAAGTGGAGGCCGGTCGTGGGTTCGTCGAAGATATACAAGACACCCTCGTTTGCCTGCGTGGTGAGATGCGCTGCCAGCTTCAGACGTTGCGCCTCGCCGCCTGAAAGCGTTGTCGCGGACTGTCCCAGGCGCAGGTAGCCCAACCCAATCTCCTCCAGAATCCTCAGCTTCGAAGTGACCTTGGGAACTCCCGCAAAAAATGCGAGCGCCTCGCGAACCGTGAGTTGCAGCACCTCGTGAACATTTTTTTCGCGGTAGCGTACTTCGAGAACGCCACTTTTGAAGCGCGTGCCGCGGCATTCTTCGCAGACCAACTCCACATCCGCGAGGAACTGCATTTCCACCGTTACGATGCCTTCGCCCTGGCATGCTTCGCACCGGCCGCCGGGAATGTTGAACGAAAAATGTCCGGGCGTATAGCCCCGCTTTTTCGCGTCCGGAGTGCCGGCAAACAGTTCGCGAATCGCGTCGAACGCCTTCAAGTACGTTGAGGGATTCGATCGCGGCGTGCGGCCTATCGGAGATTGATCGACCAAAACGACGCTCTGGAGCAGATGGTCGCCCTCGATTCGATCGCACAACTCCTTAAACGTTCCTCCGGTGCGCCGCGCTTCCAGCGCCTTGTAGAGCACATCGTGCACGATTGTTGATTTACCGGAGCCCGACACGCCTGTCACCGCAACGAGCAATCCCAGCGGAATCATTAAATCAATATTCTGCAGATTGTGTGCGCGGGCTCCAAAGATGCGTAAGAATCGGCCGGTTGGCTTATGCCGCATCGCTGGAACAGGAATTCGCAGCTCGCCATTCAAATATCGCGCAGTAAGCGATTCGCGGCTTTGCAAAAGTTCGCTGCGGGGTCCCGCGTAGAGCAATTTCCCGCCATTTTCGCCCGCGCCCGGTCCCAGATCGATCACGTAGTCAGCGGCGGCAATCGCGTCAGGATCGTGTTCGACCACCAGAATCGTGTTGCCCAGGTCACGCAAACTTTTGAGAATCCCGATCAGCCGGTGCGTGTCCCGCGGATGCAGCCCAATCGACGGCTCATCCAGTACATAGAGCGCGCCTACCAAATGTGAGCCCAGTGACGTTGCCAGCTGGATGCGCTGCGCCTCGCCACCCGAAAGCGTCGAAGAGAGTCGATCGAGCGACAGATAATCCAACCCTACTTCGTCAAGGAATCGGAGACGCTGGCGAATCTCTTCGAGTATTTTTTCGGCGATGGCTGTTTGCTCCGCGCTCAATTCCAGACTGTCCACAAATTGCCGGGCCTCGGTAACTGTCATCGCGCAAACTTCCGTGATGGATTTTCCCGAAAGGCGCACGGCACGCGCTTCGGAACGAAGCCGCGTGCCATGGCATTCAGGACAGATCGCATAGCCGCGGTAGCGGCTCAGAAAAACCCGCACGTGGAGTTTGTATTTCTTCCGTTCCAGCCATTTGAAAAATCCATTGATGCCGTTGTAGCCGGACCTGGGTTCTCCTTCGATTATCAGATCCTGCTGTTCCGTGGTGAGATTCCGGAAAGGAACATCGGTCGGAATATTTTTAGCACGCGCAAATTTCTTCAGCTCATTCAGCAAAACGCGATAGCGCGGCGTCGTCCACGGTTGGATCGCGCCTTCGTTCAGGGATTTGCCTCGGTCGGGTATCACCAGATTGATATCGAAATCGACCGTATTCCCGAAGCCCTGGCACCGCGGGCAAGCCCCGTACGGGCTGTTGAACGAAAATAGGCGAGGTTCCGGTTCCTGATATACGGCGCCGCACGTCTTGCACTCGAAGCGTTCGTTGAAGACCAGGCGCTCGGGTTTATCTTCGGCGGCTTCGGGAACGAATTCGAGGATCGTCTCTCCGCGTCCCTCGCGGTAACAAATTTCGACCGAATCGATCAGCCGGGAGCGCACGTCATCGCCAATCGCCGGGCGGTCGACAACCACATACACAGGCTGCGAGAAATCTATGTCCAGGAGCGTTTCCGGGGACGAGAATTCGTGCATGCGGCCCGCCTGGTATAGACGCTGGAAACCCCGGCGCTGCAAACCCGCGAGCGCCTGCCGGACCGCTTCGGCGGAAACCTTGACGGGTTTCTTGGTCGTGGCGCGGCGCGTTGTTCCTGCCGGCGGCGCGGCGATTTCAAGCGCGTAGAGTACGTAGAATCGCCGCCCTTGCGGAAGCGAAAGGACGCGCGCGGCGATTTCGTCCATCGTATCTTTGCGGACTTGGTGTCCGCAGTTCGTGCAGAACGTGCGTCCGGCGCGAGCATACAGCAGGCGTAAGTAATCGTAGATTTCCGTTGCTGTAGCGACGGTCGATCGTGGATTGCGAGTCGAATTCTTCTGCTTGATCGCGATGGCCGGAGCGATTCCGGTGATTTCATCAACATCCGGCTTCTCGATACGCTCCAGAAACTGGCGCGCGTAGGCCGAAAGCGATTCAATGTAGCGCCGCTGGCCTTCCGCATAAATTGTGTCAAACGCCAAGCTGGACTTTCCCGAACCGGAGACCCCCGTGACGAGCGTGATGGCGTTGTGCGGAATATCAAAGCTGATATTTTTCAGGTTGTGGACACGCGCCCCCCGCACACGAAGCAGTTCCTGCTCCGGGGTAATTACCGCCGCTCTCGCAATCGCCTGTTCTGAGGTACTGTATTCGCTTTCGGACACCGAACCCCACTCTCCGGCGCGTTCACTGGCACCGGTCTAAACCTAAAATTATACGTCGTTGTCAGTAAGCGAGCAATTAGGCGATTTGCCGAGCAGCGAATCAGTCGGGTTCTGGAGAGAACGAACAGCTGCCCGCCCCAAGAGGGGCGGCCTCTACAACTGCCGCTAGCACGGATGATTATGCAGAGGCCTCTCCGACCCGTGTTTTTCCGGACGGAGAGGGCACTTTTTTGTTGTTGGACATTTCGCCTTCAACGAGACCAAGTCACAAGACTCGTATGTTACAGAAGAGGAAGCATTTACAGGGGCTGCCCGGCATTCATATCGATCAGGCTGCGTACCAGTACCCCCAGAACCCGGGTTACAACAACAATGATTCCTCCTGTTCATTGTGGAACACATTCACGTCTGCGAAAGTTGGCTTGTTAAATCCTGAGCTTACGGAAGGATTCGGCATAATGAGAACCGCTAAGACTGCTTCG
>JAOAPW010000282.1 GCA_025463105.1 Candidatus Acidiferrum typicum
GCGTCCTGCGACTGTCACGGATTGCACCTCGAGCGACAAATCGCAAAACCCTTAGACGCCGCGCGAGAAGAGGGAGGCGTCGGAACCACGGGGAATTGAGAAGGAGCCCTCGGTGTCGCGAATATCTTCAGCAATTTGCGCCGAAAAGGTTTGTCCTTTTACAACTTCTCGCGAATCGATGCGCTGGTTGGTCATCAAGGCCAATTCAGTGCCTGCCGGGAGTATGACTCGCTCCATGCGGCGTTGATCGTGGTCGCGGTCGTCTTGTTTTCCGTAATCCTGGTCATTCGTGTTGCCGCGTTCATCGATGCGCTCGTAACTGGTTTGATCGTATCCGCGGTTGTCGTTCTCGCCGTAAGGCTGCACGTTACTGTTGTTGCGGTCATCGGGACGCTCATAGGTGGATTGATCGTATTCGGGGAGGCGTTCCCGTTCCTGGGAGTGCTTGGGAGCGTCGCCAAATTGAACGGCTTCCACATCGTACACCGAATAGCGATGCAGATTGCCTCTGCGATCTTTGAACACGATCGAGTTGATGTTCGCTCCGGTCAAAGTTCCGGAAAAAGTGGTGCCGTTTTTAAGAATTAGCGTATCGCTCCACGCGGGCATGGCAATGGCAGCGGCTAATAGACATGCAAGAAGTGCCGATTTTGTCTTAATCTTAGTTTTCATACGCAATTCTCTCCTTGAAAACGATAGTCAGTGAACACCCTGCGCCATAAAGTAGTTTGACGATGAAGTTCCGCGCCTTTTTGAACGAAATGGGCGCGGATGGTTCACATCGAGGCAATCGCCAACTAGTGCCAGCCGTGCTTTCCTCAATCCATCTTACGCACAAACGGACTCAAGAGGCGGGGCCGTGCCGTTTGCGGATGCGAAAGAGTAGCTGGCCATGAGTACAGGTGGCTAGGCAGTCTCCAGAGGGAAGAAATGTGGACGAATCAGATGGAACTTACGTGGGATGTGGTTCGCCGAGTATGCAGCGCACTGTGTCACGCGCGATCAACAGCTCCTCATCAGTGGGAATCACATAGGCGGCCAGACGAGAGTCTTCCCTGCTGATGACAGCTTCGTGGCCGACAGCATTCTTGTTTTTGTCGTCATCGAGCGATAAGCCCGCCCATTCAAACCCTTCGCAGATGCGCGCGCGGATCGCGGAAGAATTCTCGCCGATCCCGCCCGTGAATACGATCGCGTCCGCTCCACCCATGACCGCAAGAAATGCCCCGATATATTTTCGCGCTCGATGGCAGAAAATCTCGATGGCCAGGCGCGCGCGAGGATTATCGTGTTCGGTCAATTCGCCCTGCAGTACGCGCATGTCGTTGGTGAGGCCTGAAATTCCCAGCAAACCGGACTGGTTGTTCAGTAAAGTTTCCACTTCATCGAGCGAAAGGCCTTCCTTCGCGGCAATGAAGCTCAGGATCGCAGGATCGACGTCGCCGGATCGCGTTCCCATGACCAGGCCCTCGAGCGGAGTCATGCCCATGGAGGTGTCAAAGGAATACCCGCCGCGAATCGCTGCGGCCGAGCAGCCGTTACCGAGATGCAGCGCAACGATATTGGTTTGCGGGCGCGTCAAATTGCGTAGCAAGCGATAACGGTGCGCCACATAACGGTATGAAGTGCCATGAAAGCCGTAACGGCGGATGCGGTAGCGCAGATAAAGATCGTAAGGAATCGCATACAAGTATGACTGTTCCGGCAGGGCATGGTGAAACGCAGTATCAAATACGGCCACCTGAGGCGTCTTCGGGCCAAAGACTTCACGGGCAGCAAGAATTCCCTTGATGCTATTAGGATTGTGAAGGGGCGCGAGTTCGACGCACCTCTCGATCTCCTTCAGAACTTCATTCGTAATGATGGCTGACTCGGTAAAGTGCTCGCCGCCATGAACCACGCGATGCCCGACTGCGTGAATGTCGGCCACGCTGCTGATTTGCTTAAGGCCCAAATTATTCGAGGCTATCCAGCGAATGACGAAGTCCAGCGCCGCCGGAACATCTTTCAGGGAAGCCGTGACCTTTTCCTTAAGACCATCACTTTTCTGTACCGTAACGCTGGCTTCTCCGCCGATTTTCTGCACTTCGCCGCGCAACAGGCGCTCATCCGCATTCCCTCGGATGCGCTCCATGTCCGTGGCAATAATTTGAAACTTCAGAGACGAGCTTCCGGAGTTCAACACCAGGATGTTCATCAGATTGAGTCCCGCCTTGCGGACAATCTAGTAGGGCCATTTCCAATTTTTGATTTCAGGCATGTCGTCGCCATATTCGACGATGTATTCCTTGTGGTCGGTCAGCCTGTCACGCAGGAATTGCTTGAAATGCGCGCCGACCCGCTGCAGGCGCGGAACCCGGACAACCACATCGCCGGCGAGGTGAAAACGGTCAAGGTCATTTACTACCGTCATGTCAAAGGGCGTGGTGGTGGTTCCCTCTTCCTTATAGCCGCGCACATGAAGGTTATCGTGATTTGTCCGGCGATAGGTGAGCCGGTGAATCAGTGTGGGATAGCCGTGATACGCAAAAATAATGGGCTTGTCAGTCGTGAACATGGAATCGAACTCCGCGTCCGGCAGGCCGTGAGGATGCTCACTTCTAGGTTGCAGGGTCATCAGATCCACTACATTGACGAACCGGATTCGCAAATCCGGAAAATGCTCCCGCAGCAAATCCACCGCCGCCAGTGCCTCGAGCGTGGGAACATCTCCGGCGCAGGCCACAACTGCATCGGGTTCTGCTTCCCGGTCATTGCTGGCCCAGTCCCAGATACCGATTCCCGCTGTGCAATGCTGGATGGCCGCCTTCATATCGAGATATTGCAGCGCAGGCTGCTTACCGGCAACGATGACGTTGACGTACTGGCGGCTGCGCAAGCAATGGTCGGCTACGGAAAGCAAAGTATTGGTATCCGGCGGCAGATACACGCGAACGAGTTCGGCTTTCTTATTTACGACGTGATCGATAAATCCAGGGTCTTGATGCGTAAAGCCGTTGTGGTCCTGCCGCCAGACATGCGATGTCAGCAAGTAATTCAGAGACGCAATGGGGCGGCGCCAGGGGATTCCATTCGTAACTTTGAGCCACTTGGCGTGCTGGTTGAACATCGAATCGA
>JAOAPW010000291.1 GCA_025463105.1 Candidatus Acidiferrum typicum
AAACCAATTCGGAAGCAGCATCAGCTCCGGAGGAACCGCGGGAACCATGTCCCACCCGACCGCGCCCACCAGTGCCAGATATAACCGGCTATAGGAATTCGTCGCTTCCAGTCCGCCCAACTCGTGAATACGCCGGCAGGCACGCTGCAAATGATCGCTTTCCGGCGAATCACCCGCCAACCGCAAAGCCACGTACGCCTTTACCGTCGCATTCAGCTCAGACGGGCCGCCGTAATAGATGTTCCAGCCGCCATCTTCGAGTTGCCGGCGCCGAACATAGTTCGCAAGTTTCGCGATGCGAACGGAATGCGCCTTACCAATTACGTTAAGGTAGAAGATGTAATCCGATTCCAGGGTGGTATCGGCTTCGAGTTCTCCAAGCCAGTAGCCTTCCGAGTCCTGAAGCGAAAGAAGGTGATTCACGCCGCGGTCGATCGCGTCGTGCAGACTCCCGGCGACAGCCGGAAACAATCCGGCGGACCGCCCGTCAGATGGAGGTTCAAATTGTACGCGCGTCCCAAGAGCCATCTTTATGTACAAACCTCGATTAGCGTTTGATGCATACCCTCAGTGTCCCGATAGCTCGTGAATACACTTAAGCGCAAACTTTTGTCACGAACGGTGATTCGGGCGGAAAATCCCCCTGTAAGGGCCCGCGTAATTATGGCGGACCACAAAGGCGCAGTCCGCACCCTGCCTGCGCTCACGCCAGTGCCGAAAACCTTAATGGTCCCAAACTCTATTATGTGTAGTATTTAGCCGTTGGTCAACAAGGATTGCACTCGCGTGTTAGACGATGAATTACCCTCTGGTGTTTCAACTATATAGCTCCTTGCTAGGCCTCGCGGTCTTCGGCCTTCTCTTCGAGCCTTGCCACGCGCTCCGCTAGTTTGGGCAAGCGTCCCCACCAGGCGAATTGCTCCTTAAATTTATGCAGAGGTCGCGCGGGAGTCCCCCAAACGATCTGACCGCTGCGAATCGTTTTGCCTGAAGGAACTCCGGCTTGCGCGCCAACCACCGCGCCGTTTTCGATTCGGCAGTGGTCTCCCAATCCCACCTGGCCCCCAAAAACCACGTCCCTGCCAATGACCACCGAACCTGAAATGCCTGTTTGCGCGGCGATCACTGTGTTCTCACCGATCTGCACATTATGCGCAACTTGGACCAGATTATCGATTTTTACCCCTGCCGAAATATCGGTACGGTCCAGCGAACCGCGATCTATCGTAGTATTCGCGCCAATTTCCACGTCATTCCCAATTCTCACCTGACCCACCTGCGGAAATTTCCAGCGCTTCCCTTCCTCAGCCACATAGCCGAAGCCATCGGAACCGATCACGGCGCCCGAATGCAAGATCACGCGGTCACCCAACCATGCTCCCGCATACAACGTAACGCGTGGATAGAGTCTGCAATGCGCTCCCAGTTGCGCTTCGCGTCCAATAAAACTGAAGGCGCCGATTTCCGACCCTTCGCCGATCTTCACATTTTCTTCAATGACCACGTACGGACCCACCGCGACTCCCTTCTCAAGTTGCGCGGTAGGTGAAATGACGGCTGTAGGATGAATACCGATCGCGATGGGAGTGGGAGAGACCAGCCATGCCGCCGCCTTCGCAAATGCAAGCTTCGGATTCGATGCACGCAGCAACGTTTTTCCATTTATCGCTAACTCCGGCGCGATAACCACGCAGCGCGCTCGAGAGGCCGCAGCCCGAGCCAGGTGGCCGGCCTTCTCCACGTAAATCAGGTCGCTGACGTTCGCGGAACCCGGAGCGGCGACGCCTGACAACTGGACGGTGCCGTCCCCTTCAAGCGTGCAAGCCAGGAATTCGGCCAGTTCGTGTGCGGTGCGTGTCATGATGTGTGTCTCCCTGAACTTTAAAATGGCCGGCTCCAATAGAGCGACCGAAACATCAATCCCGATAAATCGGCGGGTCTCCCGGCGGCCGCGTTTTCCAGCGTCGATGCAGCCAGAGCCACTGATCCGGATACCGCCGAACGTAGTTTTCAATTACTCGAGTAAAACGCTGCGTATTTTCGCGGATGTCAGTTACGTCGTCGCCGGTGCGAGCCAGTTCGATTGCGGGTTCGAAGCAAAGCCTGTATTTCCGGAGTTGGGCGTCCCAGTGAAGAAATCCAGGGACCACGGCAGCATCGGTATGTAGAGCAAATCGTGCTAATCCTGCCGTTGTGCAGGCCGGAATGCCGAAAAAATCCACAAAAACACCTTCGGCCAGTAACGTATTGTGATCGGCCAGGACGCCGACGGTGCCACCCGCAGCCAGGACTTTCAGCACCGCTCGTGCCGACTGATTCTTCTCAATGGGAGAATTCCCGCTCATGCAGCGGTAACGGGTAATCAGCGAATCGACGCTCGGATTGTCGATGGCGCGCACCAGGAAATGGAGCGGATAGCCAAAAAGAGCCTGCGCGAAGGGCGCAAGTTCCCAGGCGCTCATGTGTCCGGTAAGGAAGAGGACTCCTTTGCCGCGCGCCTGCGCCGTCGCGAAATTCTCAAATCCGTCCAGCAGCACGAGGCGCTCGATATTTTCTTTTGTGTAGCGCGGGAAGTGTGCGAACTCGGCGCCCATCCAGCCCAGTTGCGTAACCATACCGCGTATGGCCGCGCGTCGCCGCGTCTTATCCCATTCGGGAAATGCCAAATGCAGATTCTCCATCGCCGCGCGGTGCAAATCAGGCCGCACCCAAAGCAAGAATGCCGCCAGTCGCGCTCCGGTAAATCTCGCCAGAGGACGTGGCATCGCGCCAATTGTTTTGAGCAGCAGCCATGCCGCCGCGTATTCCAACCGATCTCGCACCCGGGGATTATAGCGGCTGCGCGCTCCTTTTACGGTGAACGTTTACGCCGATCGTTTCAAGCAACGGGCTTCATGGTGGCGAACTCAATGTGGAAATCGTGGAACTGAAGAATCAAGGAGCACGCAGGCAGCAACACCTGCTTCGCGCCTCTCTGCTGAAAACTCTCTCTCTCAATGCTAGACTCAGCCGCTTGGATTCTACTCCTCCAATCCGCTCGCGCGCCGTTGAAGAGGGCAACATCCAGATTCCTCTGTGGAGCATACCGCTCGTTCTCGCAGTGCTTTACGTATGTTTGTTCAGTGGGCTCGGTGCGCTGGGGTTGTTGGGTCCTGACGAACCTCGCTACGCGGCGATCGCCCGCGCCATGGCCGAAACGCATGATTGGATCACGCCGCGGCTATGGGGAACGCCCTGGTTTGAAAAACCGGTGCTGTATTATTGGGCAGCCGGTATTTCCATGCGCATTTTCGGCGTGAGTGAATTTTCCGCGCGTCTGCCTTCTACGCTCGGAGCTTTGCTTGCCGTATTTGCCGTTGCCTGGACAGCGCTGCGTTCTTACGGTATTGGCGCAGCGTGGTACGCGCTGCTGATGCTGCCCACGTCGGTCGCCATGATCGGTTTCTCGCGCGCTGCGACTCCGGACATGTTGTTCGCGGGAATGCTCACGGCAGCGATGGCCGTCGCCGCGGAGATGTTGCAGAAATCGCGTCCCGGGTCGATTTTGCGAATCGCGTTTGGATTTTTTCTCGGCGCGGCGGTTCTGGCGAAGGGTCCGGCGGCGGTGATTCTTGCCGGCGGGGCAACGTTACTGTGGGCAGGCCTGTCACGCGAGTGGCGAGCTCCGTTTCGTTTTTTGCACCCACTGGTGATCGCCGCATTTTGCGCGACGGCGCTGCCGTGGTATGTCCTCTGCGCGCTCCGCAATCCTGGCTTTCTCCGTGACTTCATCTGGCATCATAATTTTGAGCGATACCTCACACCCGTTTTCGAGCATCCGCAGCCGTTCTGGTTTTTTGGAATCATTTTGTTGCTCGCGTTGATTCCCTGGATCTGGGTGTTTTGTACTTTGCTGACGCGAATTACATTTAAAAAAGAGGAGATGAATTCCGGTGGCGCTCTGATTGGCTGTTGGGTTGCCTTCACGGTTTTCTTCTTCAGTTTGTCCCAATCGAAACTTCCCAGCTACATTCTTCCGGCTATTCCGTTGCTCTTTGTCCTTCTCGGTCGCGAAGTGGCGCGTTCAGTCGAACGAGGTGGCAAAGGAACAATCTGGCAAATGGGCGCGGCGGGTCTAATTTTCTTAGTGTCTGGGGCGCTGTACTTAAAGCCTGCGCTGGACATCGAGTCCACCCTTCAGATCACTGACGCCCGGGGCGTGATCGCAGCCTTGAGCGTTTCTATTGTAGGAGGGCTCACCATACTCGCTCTTAGTTTCCTGAAACGGACCAAGGCTGCATTGATCGGTGTCGTGTTGCTCGTGACAGTTCTGGTCGAGAGCGCTAACTTCTGGATTTTGCCGCAAACGGACCGCCTCTTCTCCCCGCGAGAGTTGGCGCAATTAGTTATCTCGAATGACTCCGTCTCCGCGGACATCGTTGAGTACAAAGTCCCGCGGACATGGAAATACGGCTTGAATTACTACTTTGGAAGAGAATTGAGAGAATGGACTCCGGGATCGCCCCAGCCGGATTGGATTGTTACGACTCCTAAATCTGCTTTAGAAATTCAAGAGGGCGGGATTCAGGTTCAGGAAATAAATCCCATCAGCGCGCCGACAATCATGTTGCTCCATGTCCTGCGGCCGGAAGGAAAACAATTACTGCGGTAGCCGGGCAGGCGCGCCCGCAGGCGGTAGATACATCAGGAAGAAACTTACAATGCGGTTCTCGTAGTTGTGCTTCTCCTCATCGAGCATTCCCTCGTAATTTCCATGCGGCAGAGCGACAAGTTCGTGCGGCGGTGGCGAAGCCCGAAATAAACCGCTCGTCTGGGCGGCTAGAGCGGGCTCATCAGGGGATTCCAGATAAAGTTGGCCGACCCCGTCGAGCTTTCCGAGATTCACGCTCAGTGGCGGCACGTTTCGATATTGATAATTGACCCAGCCGAATCCCCACCTGGCCATAAGTCCGACGAGCGGGATCGAACCGAGCCCCGAGCGGTTGACGAGCACCGCGACCAACTGTCGCGGACGGTCGTAAGGCGATTCGACCGCGAGAGCGCGCACACGGCGGTCTGAGGTCGCTTCGGAAAGCGCCGCGTAGGCTCCAAGGTTCACTCCCCAAAGTCCAAAGCGATCGGCATCAACATCGCCGCGGTTAGCCACCGCGTCCATCGCGGCACGCAACTCTTTAACCTCCCGAAATCCCAGCGTGGTGCGTCCGCCGCTGGACCCCTGCGCCGAAAAATCAAATAAAAGTACATTGTATTGGTGGTCCTGCAATGCAGAGGCAAGTGTAAGCAATTCGCCGCGGCTCGATTGATACGCCGGACACAGCACCACAGTGGGCGCCGACTTTAAACCGGGGAAAAACCAGCCGTCGCGAGGACCTTCACCGGCGACGGTATAGGATAACGATTCCGGGCGGCCTGGAAAAGTTTTGAGATCGATATTCGAATGGCTCTGCGCAGGAGATATCATGCGGTACACCAGATATCCGGAGATCGCGGCTGTCGCCAGAATCGTAAAAAAAAATAGCGCCAGGGCAGCGATGAAAAGTTTGGAGTACCACCTGGTAGGATCGCGGAATTCGGAAAGGAAACCCATGCGCTCGGATAAGTGGCCGTGAAGCGCGGCGCGGCTCCGCTCGACCGGTCGAAACGTGGGCGGAGGTTGCGCGACGCTCGGCTCGCGCATGTTAGCACAGATGCCCGCATGTCACGGAAGCCCGATGTATCCAATGTTTCCGAAATACACCTACGTTCCACCGACTTTAACGCAGAACGTTTACACCAAGATCTGCGGGCGAAGGGCTTCTGTAAAGCGTGAAGCCCTCCCGAAGTATGATAAAAAGGTTGGTGAGATGGCCACACCTTGGGTGGAAACGCATCGCATGCAGATCGTAGACCTGCGGCAACTGACTTCCAGGCAGCTTGATCCGCTGTTGGCCGAAGAGGCGCAGCAATGGCAGCGAGAGCTTCTCTGGGATTACCGCGCATCGATAGACCTGATCAAAAAATTCGTGGATGCGCGGTCGCTTACCGGCTCCGCCGTCATCGAGGATGGCAAGCCGGTGGGGTATGCGTTCTATGTGCTGGAAGAGCATAAGGGGCTCGTCGGCGGACTTTTCGTTTCTCCCCGATACCCGCAGCAAGAATTAAGCCAGCGATTGCTTGCGGACACGCTTACCACCCTGGGCGGCATACCAAAGCTGGACCGCGTCGAAGCGCAACTCATTCCCTTCGGCTACTCTCTCGATCCTGTTCTTTCCGAGTACGGGTTTCGACTCTTCACGCGCCAATTCATGCTCGCGCCGCTTCGGCAGGCAAACGGACCTGGTTTCGACGTTCTCCCGGGACTGATTCGCGAAGGCCCGGGCGAGGGCCTGATCCTGGAACGTTGGGACCACCGGTACTTCGAACCTTGCGCGCGGTTGATCCAACTCGCCTACGCAAATCACGTCGACGGCGAAATCAATGACCAATATCGAAGCGAGTCAGGCGCTCTGCGTTTCCTGAAAAACATCATCATCCTTCCCGGCTGCGGACAGTTTCAAGGCGATGCTTCCTTTGTTCTTCGCCCGCCGCACGCCGGCCATCTTGCGGGAGTTGTCCTGAATTCCTGTGTCTCAGCGGGAGTCGGGCACACCACCCAAATCTGCGCCGTTCCCGGATACCAGGGACGCGGGCTCGGCCGCAAATTGATGGAAGCTTCTCTGCAGGCGCTTCGGTTCCGGCGATACACCTCGGTATCGCTGACGGTTACGTCGGGCAATGAGAGGGCGGTGCATTTATACGAACGGTTGGGATTCAACACGATCAAGAAGTTTGCAGCAGGCGTCTGGACGGCGTACTCCCGCTAAAAACACGAGCGCCCCGCACCGGTAGGACAGACACTCTTGTCTGTCCGGCACACGGGGTCTAAATCTCTCACGTACGTTTCTATTCCGCAAAAAAAAGAGTGTGAGTGCCTCGCTCTTGGTAGCGCCGGCGTCTCGCTTGTCCTGACGCAGGAAGGGCCGGCGGTTTTGAGCTATCTAACCTGAACGAGCCCCCCGGCTAGACGCCGACGCTGCGAAGAGCGACCTTCATTGACATAGCGGAAACCCTCCACTCCGAGAGGCTTGCTGAGCGCTGCAAG
>JAOAPW010000299.1 GCA_025463105.1 Candidatus Acidiferrum typicum
ACGTGCATGACGACAACGTCGCGCAGACAGGTTGCTCCGCGATGATTGTTAAAACACTGAATGAATACGAGGATGGCCGCTCCGACATCCTCACGCTCGGTCAAAAAGCGTTTCATTTGACCCGAACACATACCGATAAGGCCTATTTCGAAGCCGACGTCGAATACCTTGATGAAGATTTTTCAGGAATCGATGCCGGCGTTTCCGAACAGGTCGTAAAACTTTACGAACAATGTCATGGCGTACTTTATGACGAGGCTCCGCCGCCGTTTGAAGACGAGGGCGGCACTTCCCTCGCATATTTCATCGCAGCCGAACTGCCGCTGGACGTGGCGTTCCGCCAGACGCTTCTGGAAACCCGTTCGGAAGCCGATCGGCAGCGCCGCCTGGCCGCGCGTCTCGCGGAGTGGTATCCGCAGCTGCAAAAACGCGATCACGTTCGAGGAAAAGCAGCAGGCAATGGCCATGGCGCGTTGTAGGAATTATGCTGGCTTCCACTTGTTATCGTAGCGCCGGCAGGTTGCTTGCCCTGACGAAGGAAGGGCCGGCATTTTTTATCTTAGACACATAAAAAAGCCGGCGGGACGCCGGCGCTACAAAAACCTCCTCACAACATTAATAGGCCGCGAACGATTCGGATCATTTCTAAATTTCGAGGAATCCTGCAGCAATTTGCGCCGTGGCATATAATAGCAATGTGGAACAAATCAGGGGACCCAAATGACCACAAAACCCGCAACGCTCGGCGAATTGCGGAAGCTTCCGGGCTACGCGCCCGAAGCGCCGCGCCGCACCGTCAAGGAAGAACTCCGCGCCAATCTTTTGAAGAAGCTTGACACTGGCGAACCGCTTTTCGCCGGAATTCATGGATACGAGGAAACTGTATTGCCGCAAATCGCCAACGCGATTCTAGCGCGCCACAATTTTATTCTTCTCGGTTTGCGAGGTCAGGCCAAGAGCCGCATCCTGCGCGGCCTGGTTGATTTTCTGGACCCGGAAATTCCTTACGTGGCCGGATGCCCGATTCATGATAACCCGCAAGCGCCGCTGTGCCGTTCCTGCCGGGACTTAATCGCCGAGCGCGGTGACGCCACGCCGATCGCGTGGTTGCCGCGCGATGCGCGCTTCGTTGAGAAACTCGCCACACCGGACGTCACTATTGCCGACATTCTCGGAGATGTTGACCCCATCAAAGCGGCGCGCTCGGGGCGCGATCTGGGCGACGAACTTACGATTCACTACGGCCTGTTGCCACGCGCCAATCGCGGCATCTTCGCCGTGAACGAGCTTCCCGATCTTGCCGGAAAAATCCAGGTGGGATTGTTTAACATCATGCAAGAGGGCGACATTCAGATTAAGGGCTATCCTGTGCGAATGCCGCTTGACGTCCTGCTGGTCTTCACCGCCAACCCCGAAGATTACACGGCGCGCGGCAAGATCATCACGCCGTTGAAAGACCGCATTGGCTCGGAAATTCGCACGCACTATCCCGCTACAGTCGAGGAAGGCGTCGCCATCACCGAGCAGGAAGCATGGGTGGCACGCAACGGCGGCCAGACCACCGTGGAAGTTCCCCGCTATATCCGGGAGGTGGTTGAGCAAACGGCATTTTTGGCGCGTGAAGATAAACGCGTCGATCGCCGCTCCGGCGTCAGCCAGCGTTTGCCCATTGCGTGTCTTGAAAGTGTGGTGAGCAGCGCGGAACAACGCGCGGTTCGCAATCATGAGTCACGCTCCGCGGCCCGCATTGCCGATGTGTACGCGGCGCTTCCGGCCATCACCGGAAAAATGGAACTCGAGTATGAGGGCGAACTGCGCGGCGCGGAAAACATTGCGCGCGAGCTGATTCGCGGAGCCGTCGGAAAAGTTTTTACGCAATATCTCGAGGGCGCGAATCTTCAGCCTGTCGTGCAGTGGTTTGAACTGGGTGGCGAACTAAAAGTGCCGGAGAGCGCTCCGGCGGCGGAAGCGCTAACACAGCTCAAGCGGATTCAGGGCTTGATGGAGCACATCGGACGCCTGGACGCCGATGGACGCAGCGGTCCTGCAGGGATGGCCGCGGCGGCGGAGTTCATTCTCGAAGGCCTGTGGTCGCACAAACGCATCAGCCGCAATGAGGAACGCGGATTCCATGCGGAGCGCCCCAAGGCGCCCGAACCGCGCGAGCAGTCACCGCGTCCGCCGCGCAGGCAGTTCAATTAGCAGATGGTGAGCGAGGCAAAGTCGTGAAATATATCCGCTATACAAAATATCAGGGCGAGCCGGGCGGCGGTGTCGATCTGCAGGAACTCGTAAAGCGTCTCTCTGATTTTTTTCTGCAGAGCGGCTACGAATCGCAATTCTACGGCATCTCCGAGATGGACCCGGAAAAATCGATGGAGGCTCTGCGCCAGGCCATTCAGCGCGCGCTTGAAGAGGGCGATCTGATGCCCGACCAACAACTGCAGGACCTGCTCGACGGTACGCCCGAACAGCAGTCAGCAAAAATGAAGGAACTCATCGACCAGTTGATGGAGCGCCTGATGGAAGAGGGCTACGTCACCGGCCAGCCGCAAGTCACCGGTCCGCCGGAAAAAATGCCGCGCGGGCAAGTGGGGCAAGGTCGCGATCGCGATCGTGAAACTGAGGCGAGATTTGAAATCACGGATAAAACTATTGATTTCCTGGGCTTCAAAACGCTGAAAGATCTGATGGCCTCTTTGGGAAAAAGTAGTTTTGGACGTCACGATACGCGAGATCTCTCGACCGGCGTTGAATCCGGCGGAGTTTCGCGCGCTTATGAATTTGGCGACACGCTGAATTTGGACATCAGCGCGACTCTCTTCAACGCTGTACGCCGCGACGGCCCGCGCGTCCCCATCGAGCTAGACTATCCCGACCTCATGGTCCATCAAACTGAATATCAGAG
>JAOAPW010000305.1 GCA_025463105.1 Candidatus Acidiferrum typicum
TATCGAAAACAATGACTTTGTTGCCTACGCTGGAAGAAATTGCAGAAGCGCAGAAGCTGGTTTATTCGCTGATGCAACCTACGCCGCAGATCCAGTGGCCGCTGCTGAGTCGCCGTCTGGGAGCCGACGTGTGGGTAAAGCATGAGAACCATACTCCGATTGGCGCATTCAAGGCGCGATCGGCGGTTGCGTATGCGGCCGAACTGTTTGGGAATTCGAAGGGAATCAAGGGGCTGATCACGGCAACTCGCGGGAACCATGGGCAGTCGGTGGCGCTGGCAGGGCAGCGCTTCAGGGTCCCGGTAAAGATCGTAGTGCCGCATGGGAACAGCACCGAAAAGAATGCGGCCATGCGCGGGCAAGGGGCGGAGTTGATCGAACACGGTAAGGATTTTCAGGAGGCGCGGGAGCATGCGCAGAAACTGGCTGACCAGCACGGGTGGCACTTTGTGCCTCCGTATCATCGCGACATCGTGAAGGGCGTGGCGACGTATTGGATGGAGTTGTTCTCGGCGGTGCCGGATTTGGACGTTGTCTATGTGCCGGTGGGAATGGGCTCGGGCATCTGCGCCGGGTGCGCGGTCCGCAACGGAATGAACTTGAAGACGAAAATTGTTGGCGTGGTAGCGGAGGGCGCGCCGGCTTACGCGCTGTCGTTCGAAGCAGGACGGAAGGTTGAAGCTCCGGTGACAACGGTGATCGCCGATGGCATGGCGTGCCGTGTGCCGGATGGCGAGGCGCTGGAGATCATCCTGGAAAATGTGGACCACATGGTGCGGGTCAGCGATGACGAAATCCGCGGCGCGATGAAGATCTACTTTATCGACACGCATAACGCCATCGAAGGCGCAGGTGCGGCTTCACTCGCGGCCGCGTTGAAGGAAAAAGAAACCCTGCATGGCAAACGCGTGGGCCTGATAGCGACTGGCGGCAACGTGGACCACGACACGTTTGCCAAGGTGCTGCTGGGCGAAGGTACGCATTGACGGCGGGCCGGTGCGGGACTAGAGTCAGGCTGAATAGGAGTTGACTTATGCGCAGCTTGATTTTGAGAACGACGCTGGTCGTCTCTGTTGTAACGTTTTCGGTGAGCGCGTTTGCCCAGGCTGCGGCAGAGGCGGCGCTGACTCATGCGGCAGCAACTTCAATGGGCACCGCCGCCGGGAAGGCGCTGGGTCAGGCGACAAATCAGATGACAAACCGGGTTGCTGGCAGACTCGGGCAACAGACTGTGAATGCTGCGCAACATCCGGCGGTCACGAAAGCACGCGCTGCCGTTCAGAGCCAGACTGAAATCGAGCCCACTACCACGGCGGAACCGCCGGCCGGTGGCTCGATGATTCAATCCATCCAGGGTGCGGCGCCGCAACCTGCGTGCACAACCTACACGCCGGCGGACTCGAAAGCTGCCGCCAATCCGGCTAGTCAGAAGGGCGGCTGTTCCGCGCCTCAGCAGAACGGGAACGCCCACCCGTCGATGATTACGCTGCCTCCGGCGAAGTAGCGCGGTTATCACGCAGGTTCGCGGCGCGGAAATCCACGGTAATGAAGGTCGAATGATGGGATGATTTCAGAGATGAAGCTTCTCATCGTTGTGGGTGCGCGTCCCAACTTCATGAAAGCCGCGCCGATTCTAAAAGCAATTGGCGAATTTAATCGCAGCCGCAGCGAATGGGCGGAGGCGATCGTCCCGGTGCTGGTGCATACCGGCCAGCATTATGACGCGCAGATGTCGGACGCCTTCTTCGCCGAACTGGACCTGCCGCAGCCTGACGTTTTCCTTGGCGCCGGATCAGGATCACATGCCGCGCAGACGGCGGAAATCATGCGGCGGTTTGAGCCAGTTCTGCTCGAGGAAAAGCCGGATGCGCTGCTGGTTGTGGGAGATGTGAATTCTACTTTGGCGTGCGCGCTCGTAGCGTCGAAATTTGTGGGAAAGAGTCGTCCCGCCATTGCGCATGTCGAAGCCGGACTGCGATCGTGCGATCGCTCGATGCCGGAGGAAATCAACCGCATCCTCACCGATCAAATTTCGGACCTGCTCTTTGTAACCGAAGATAGTGGGCTAAGGAATTTGCGCGTCGAAGGTATTCCAGCAGACCGGATTCACTTCGTGGGCAACACAATGATTGACTCGCTGCGCGAATATGAATCGGGGGCAGAATTGTCTCCGGTAACGGAGCGGTTGGGACTGAAACGCGGCGAGTATACGCTGCTGACCCTGCATCGTGCGGCCAACGTCGATGACCGGGAAAGCTTTACTGAAATCCTCGAAGGATTGGAAGATCTCGCGAACTCCCACCGTATTATTTTTCCGGCGCATCCTAGGACGCAGAAGCAAATTCGCGAACTCGGACTAGGGTCTTTCTTTGGGTTCCTCCCACCCTTTGAAAACCACAAAGGATGGGGCAGCCAGCATTCCGGGGGAATCCAAATGATCGAACCGCAGGGATATCTTGATTTTCTTTGTCTCATGAAACATGCGCGCCTGGTGGTGACCGATTCTGGCGGCATTCAGGAAGAGACGACGGCCCTCGGCGTCCCATGCGTCACCGTGCGCGACAATACGGAACGGCCCGTCACCGTACAACTGGGCACGAACATTCTTGCAGGCACAAAGCGAGAGACAATCCGGCCGGCGATTCAGAAGCAGCTGGCTTTGCGTGGCGCGAGCCGAATTCCCGAGATGTGGGATGGGAGGGCGGGCGCGAGGATTGTGGGAATCCTGGCGGAGCGGCTGATCACTCATGTTTTGGCCATCCCCGAGTTGCAGCCGGAGACCGCACAAATTCAGGAAAATGCAAGATAATGGAATTCGCGATGCAGCCGAAAACAATTTTGGTGACCGGAGGAGCTGGATTCATCGGCTCCAACTTTGTGCTGCAGTGGCTGGCAAACGAGACTGCCGGCGTCGTGAACCTCGACAAGCTGACCTACGCGGGAAACCCCGCGAACCTGGCCGCCGTCTCTTCCGACCCGCGTTACAAATTTGTGCAAGGCGATATTTGTGATCGCGAACTGGTGGCGGAGCTTTTGATCAGGCAGCGGCCGCGGGCGATCGTCCACTTCGCCGCGGAGACCCATGTGGACCGCTCCATTCACGGGCCGGATGATTTTGTTCGCACCAACATAAACGGAACCTTCAGCCTCCTCGAAGAAGCACGCTCGTACTGGACTGGGCTCGAGGGCGGTGAAAAAGATGCTTTCCGGTTCCTGCACGTCTCGACTGACGAAGTTTATGGTTCGCTAGGCACAACCGATCCCGCTTTCTCGGAGAGCACGCGCTATTCGCCGAACAGCCCGTATTCGGCGTCGAAGGCAGCCTCGGACCATCTGGTGCGCGCCTATTTTCATACCTATGGGCTGCCGGTTCTCACCACCAATTGTTCGAACAACTACGGACCGTTTCAATTTCCTGAAAAATTAATTCCCCTGGTGATTCTGCACGCAATCACTGGGAAACCCATACCGGTATATGGAGACGGGCAGAATGTCCGCGACTGGCTCTTCGTGGCCGACCACTGTGAAGCAATCCGAACGGTGCTGGCGCGGGGCCGAATTGGGGAAACTTATAATATCGGTGGTCGCAACGAAGTAAAGAATCTGGATGTGGTGAACACGATCTGCGCGGCGCTCGACCAGCTGCGGCCGCGCGATCCGGTTGTGCCGCATAGCAAGCTCGTCAAGTTTGTTCAAGATCGTCCCGGGCATGACCGCCGATATGCGATGAATACGGACAAGATTGAGTCGGAGCTGGGATGGCGCCCGCAGGAGACGTTTGAGACCGGTATTCGCAAGACCGTGGAGTGGTATCTGGACAACGACCCATGGATTCAGGGCGTAATCAGTGGCAGCTATCGCCAGTGGATGGCAACGCAGTATTCTCTGTAGCTTTGAAAGTGTTCCCAATTTCTAATGCTCATGTCGAATCGGCCGTCTGAAAAATCCTTAAAATACAAGGGCATCATTCTCGCCGGCGGTTCCGGTACGCGCCTGTATCCGGTCACGCACGCAGTCGGAAAGAGCCTGCTTCCCATCTACGACAAGCCCATGGTGTATTACCCGCTTTCCACGCTGATGCTGGCGGGAATTCGGGAAATATTGGTCATTTCAACTCCGGACGATCTGCCTAAATTTCAGCAACTTCTAGGGGATGGATCAAGTGTTGGAGTAAGTTTTTCGTATGTCGCACAGGCGCGGCCGGAAGGCATTGCGCAGGCATTCTTGATCGCAGAAAAATTCCTTGGTGATAGCTGCTGCGCCCTGGTCCTTGGCGACAACATTTTCTATGGCCACGATCTGGCGAAGAGCGTGCAAGCCGCGGCCGAGTGCGAAAAGGGAGCCCGTGTGTTTGCCTATCCGGTTCATGACCCCGAGCGTTACGGTGTCGTGGAGTTTGATTTCGCAGGCAAGGTCCTAAGTTTAGAGGAAAAGCCGGCGTCGCCGAAATCCCGATATGCGGTGACCGGTTTGTATTTCTATGATTCGCAAGTAGTGGAGATCGCGAAGGCCCTGAAGCCTTCTGCGCGCGGAGAGCTGGAGATCACCGACGTCAATCGCGAATACCTCAAGCGTGGGATGCTCGACGTTGCGGTAATGGGTCGAGGCATGGCCTGGCTCGACACCGGGACCCATGATGCCATGCTGGAGGCGTCATTATTTATTCAAACCATTGAGACGCGGCAAGGGTTGATGGTGGCGTGTCCGGAGGAAATCGCTTTTCGCTACGGATACATTACCGCGGCTCAAGTGGAAAGCGCTGCCGCTTCCATGAAGAACAATCTCTACGGGGTTTATTTACTGCAGATGCTGAAAGAGCGCGTATTCTAAGCAATCGAATATTGATCTAGCATTCTGACCATCAGGCCTGCATGAAAGTTCTGGAAACCCCTCTCACCGGCGCGCTGGTTCTCGAACCCAGGGTCTTCGAAGACGATCGTGGATTTTTTCTCGAAAGCTATAACGAGAAGACCTTTGCCGGAATCGGCATTCGAGACAAATTCGTTCAGGACAATCACTCCTGCTCGAAGCGTGGAGTCTTGCGCGGGCTGCATTATCAAGTACAGAAGCCACAGGGGAAACTGGTACGAGTTGTGAGTGGTGAAGTGCTGGACGTTTTTCTTGATTTGCGCAGGAGTTCGCCTACTTTTGGCCGCTGGCACAGGGTGAAGCTCTCGGGCGAAAACCGGTGGCTGGCGTGGATTCCAGCAGGGTTTGCGCACGGTTTTTACGTACTCTCCGACCATGCCCACGTCTTATACAAATCCACGGAATCTTATTTTCCGGAACTCGAACGGACCGTGCTGTGGAACGATGCG
>JAOAPW010000320.1 GCA_025463105.1 Candidatus Acidiferrum typicum
GATAAGGACGCTTTCGCTGTCAAAAAGCTTCGCGACGCCGGCGCTCTCATACTTGGCAAGGCCAATTTGCAGGAATTTGCGAGCGGAGGCATTTCCGTAAGTTCGCTCGGAGGGCAGGTGAAAAATCCGTACGACCTCACCAGAACCCCGGGCGGATCTTCCGGCGGAACAGCGACTGCGGTTGCTTCTAACTTCGCTACCGCGGGCACCGGCTCGGATACGGGTGGTTCGATCCGCTCCCCTGCTTCCGCTGACAATCTGGTGGGACTCCGGCCGACCAGGGGTTTGATCAGCCGCGACGGAATTGTGCCCGTCTCGTTTACGCAGGATACGATCGGACCAATCGCTCGCAATGTCGCCGACACCGCAAAAATTCTGGACGTTATGGTTGGGTACGATCCGAATGATCCTGTGACAGCTTTTAGTGTTGGCAATATTCCAAAAACCTACACGGCGTTTCTCCACAATGGTTTGAAGGGAGCTCGCCTTGGTGTGCTCACGACTTTATTTGGGACCGGGCCCGAAGACGAACCAGTCAACAAAGTCATGGAGAAAGCAATCGAGGCGATGAAAGAACAGGGCGCGGTGATTGTCCGCGTTGAAGACCCGACGCTCGACAGCGAGGTTCTGACCGCAAAATTTCGTCTGAACGAGCCCGAGTTCAAGGCGGCACTGAACCATTATTTAGAGCAGCAGGGTTCACACGTGCCCGTGCATTCACTCGCCGAAATCATTGCTTCCGGCAAATACAACAAGCCCACACTCGAAAAATTCTTCGCTACAGCGGAGAGTTATAAAGATGGCCCCAATTCCGCGGACTATAAAGACCGCCGAATGCGAATGGATGAAGTGAGGATTGCTGTGGCCAATCTCATGGCGAAAAATAATCTTGATGCGTTGGTGTATCCGCATCAAAAATGTCTGGTCCTCCCCATTGGCGCAACCTTTCAGAAAGAGCGCACCGGCGTCGTCGCTGCTCTTGCGGGCTTTCCGGCCATCGAAGTGCCCGCCGGCTTTTCTACGCCGACGGCAGATGCTCCTCTCGGAGTTCCGGTTGGGATGGAGCTTCTCGGCCGCGCGTGGGCCGAGCCGGAATTGATAAAACTCGCTTTCGGTTTTGAGCAGGCAACGCACCTGCGAAAGCCACCTGTTTCCACGCCTCCATTGCAGGCGCATCAAACTATGAAACCCTAACGCCCCCTCTCAAGTCCAAACCTTTGGGCTTCTGTTGACTGTTAACTGAGGGCAATGTACGTTCTGTTCGATTTTAAGGAGATTCACGAGATGAAAAACAAGGATTTGTTCGCGCACCTGAAAAGCCGGCGCGCAGAAACTCTCTGCTCGCTGGTTGCGGAAGAACTGGAGCGGATGATTATCCGCGGAGAATTACAAGCAGGAGACCGAATTAACGAGAGCGAACTGGCGCAGATGTTGAATATCAGCCGCGGACCGATTCGCGAAGCATGCCGCAGTCTTGAAAAAAGTAATCTGGTGAGAGTTGTCACGAATCGCGGTGTGTTTGTCAGAGAAATGAGTGTGGCTCAGGCGGCGGAGATTTATGACGTGCGCGCTCACCTCTTCGGCCTGGCAGGCCGGCTTGCTGCAAGCCGTATCAGTTTGCGGGACGTTGCAGAGCTTCGTGACATGGTGGCCGAAATGCAGGAAGCGAAAGATATCGACACGTATTACCCATTGAACGTAGCTTTCCATGCTCGATTGGTCGAGTTGTCAGGCAACAATCGTGTGGCTGAGCTCTATAACGGTTTGAGCAAAGAGCTTCATCTTTTCCGCCGCCGCGGCCTGCTCTTCCGGGGCGACTCCATGGCTTTGTCGAACCAGGAACACGTGCGCATTATCGAAGCATTGCGTGACCACAGTTGCGAATTATCAGAACGCACCATGGCCGACCACATTCTGGCTGGAAAAGCGAGATTGCTGCAGAGAGTGAAAGAAGAAGGTCTCGAAGTTTCGGAAACGGGTCTGGGCACTTCCAAGGAGAGCGAGTGAAGATCAAAGAGATACGCGCGAGCATTCATACTTCGACCATTTCTGTCCCATTGCTTGAGCGCAAGGTGCAGGGTTATGGACGTGAAGAGCAGAAGGAATTTGTTTTTTGTGAAGTGGAAACGGCCAGCGGCCTCTCAGGTCTGGCAATCACCGGGCATTTTCTCGCTCGATCCGTAGTTGACGCACTTAAATTATACGTATTGCCTGTAGTTCGCGATATGGATGTGCGGGACCTCGAAGCCATTCATCAGAAAATCTGGTCCAAGCTGAATCCCCGGGCGATGACGGGAGTAATTTCCAGCGCCTTATCGTGTCTCGATATCGCTTTGTGGGACATTCAGGGCAAGGCGGCGAATCGATCCGTCGCCGGCCTGCTGGGGGGTGCGAGAAAAACGGTTCCGGCGTACGTGACCTTCGGATTTCCTCAGTACGACCGCGAACAGCTTGCCGAAGCGGCAAAGCTGCAAGTGTCGAAGGGTTTTTCCGCGATGAAGCTGGTTGTCGCGGTGGACAAAAAAGGTTGGCGCGAGGATGCCATTCGCATTCGCACTGTTCGCGAAGCCGTGGGCAGCAATATCGACCTCATGATCGACGCCAATTATTTATTCAATCCAGTGGAAGCCAAACTCCTCTGCCGCGAAATTGAAGATTGCAACATCACCTGGTTCGAGGAACCGCTGCAACAGAACGATGCCCGAGCGCTCGCAGACCTGCGCGCGCATACGAAAATACCGATTGCCGCGGGGCAAATGGAAGGACATCGATGGCGCCTCCGTGAACTCGTGGAACGCCAGGCAGTGGATATTTTGCAGCCGAACTGCTGTTTTTGCGGCGGATTCACCGAAGCGCGCAAGGCCGGGCATCTGGCGCAGATTTATAATTTGCCGATCGCCAACGGCGGCGGATGGCCTCTTTTCAATATGCATACTTTCGCCGGCCTGATGAACGGCTGGATTGTGGAGTGGCATCTGGGAATGGTTCAGGTGGGCGAGATGCTTTTCGTGAATTCGCCGGCGCCGGTCAACGGAATGCTGACGATCCCTGACGCGCCAGGCTTGGGGCTGACACTCAATCGCGATGCGTTGCGCGAGAGCGAAGTGCGCGAATGAGGATAGTCGATATTCGCGAAATCGTGGTCCCCATCAAATCAAATATTCGGAACGCTTACATCGACTTCAGTCAGATGACAGTCAGCGCCCTGGCAGTGATCACGGACGTCGTGCGAGACGGCACTCCTGTTGCCGGCTACGGGTTCAACTCCAACGGTCGCTACGCGCCGAGCGGACTCTTGCGTGACCGCTTTATTCCGCGACTCAAGGCTGCGGATCCACAAAGTCTTCTCGACGGCACAGGTAATAATTTGGATCCGTTTAAGATCTGGACCGTGCTCATGCGGAATGAAAAACCTGGGGGGCATGGCGAGAGATCGGTAGCTGTCGGCGTTATCGATATGGCGATATGGGATGCAGTAGCGAAAATAGCCGGTGTTCCGCTGTATCGCCTACTTGCCGATCGTTTCAGAGGCGGCGTCGCTGACCCAAAAGTTTTCGTCTATGCGGCCGGGGGTTATTATTACCCGGAAAAAGGTCCGTCAGCGTTGCAGGAAGAGATGCAACGGTATCTAGACATGGGTTATTCCGTGGTGAAGATCAAAATTGGTGGAGCTTCGCTCGCGGAAGATTTAAACCGCATCGAAGCCGTCCTGAAAATTTTGAAGCGCGGAGACCAGTTGGCGGTGGATGCGAATGGACGATTTGATCTGCAAACCGCGATCGCGTACGCGCACGCTCTGGAACCCTACAAACTGCGATGGTACGAAGAAGCCGGCGATCCGCTCGATTATGAATTGCAGGCGAAGCTGGCCGATCACTATCAAAATCCGATGGCCACGGGAGAAAATCTTTTTTCGGTTCAGGATGCGCGAAATCTGATTCGCTACGCGGGCATGCGCTCGGATCGCGACGTTCTGCAATTCGATTGCGCGCTGAGCTACGGCCTGGTCGAGTACCTGCGCATTTTGGATATGTTGAAGGAGAATGGATGGTCGGCCAGCCGCTGCATTCCACACGGCGGCCATCAATTATCGCTGCATATCGCCGCCGGATTGGGACTCGGCGGAAATGAATCCTATCCGGGAATATTTCAACCCTTTGGCGGATTCGCCGACGACACGCCTATCGAAAACAGTTACGTCACGCTGTCTGGAGCGCCGGGCATTGGGTTTGAATCGAAAAAAGAATTGTTCCGTTTGCTGAAAACGCTTTCCGATAACTAGAGGCTGCAACATCGCGAGGAAAACCTTGGAAACGGAAACGCAAGAGACGCCCCGCGTCAAAAAAAAGAAGCTGCGAAATAATATTACTCTCCAGGTCTTCGTTGCGATCGTGGCCGCGATTATTCTGGGCATCTTCGATCCCAAACATGCCCTGTCCATGAAGCCGCTGGGCGATCTCTTCATCAAGCTGATCCGCATGGCCATCGCTCCCATCGTTTTCCTCTGTGTTTCCACGGGAGTAGCGCACATCGGTGACATTCGCAAGGTGGGACGCATCGGCCTCAAGGCGCTCATTTATTTTGAATTGGTGACCACCATCGCGCTCTTGATCGGTCTCGGGTCTGTCGCAATTTTCAAGCCCGGCGTCGGCGTCACTGCTACCCAGTCAACTTCCGGTGCGGGAGATTACTCCGCCTATTCCAGCAAAGGAAAAGAGTTTTCATTCCTCGAATTCGTAATGGGAACTGTTCCTGATAACGCGCTGGGCGCATTTGTACGAGGTGATTTGCTGCAAGTGGTGGTGATTGCGTTCCTGGTTGGGATGGCCCTGATTGGTATGGGCAGCCGCGGACATTCCGTCGTTCGGGGACTGGACGGCGCGATGATGGTATTTTTTGGAATCATCAGGATCATTATGCGAGTTGCCCCCATTGGAGCATTCGGGGCCATGGCGTTCACGGTCGGAAAGTTTGGGACGAGCGCCCTGCTGGCGCTGTCCAAACTTGTCCTGGTCACGTACCTGACGGAAGCGTTTTACGTTTTCGTTGTTTTGGGACTTATCGCTTATTTCTTCGGGTTTAATTTGATCCACTTTATTAAATATATTGGTGACGAAATTCTTCTGGTCATTGGCACGTCATCGTCCGAGAGCGTTCTGCCACAGCTGATGATAAAAATGGAGCGCTTCGGCGCCGCGCGCTCGGTAGTCGATCTTGTTTTGCCAACGGGGTACGCATTCAATCTCGGCGGCCTGGCATTGTCGTTGCCGATCAGCACCGTCTTTATTGCGCAGGTGTATCACGTTCCGCTGAGTTTCGGCCGCCTGTTAGCGCTGGTGGCCATCATGCTGGTAACGTCCAAGGGCGCCGCCGGCGTCACGGGAGCTGCATTTATCGTGCTGGCTACAACGGTGGGAGCGTCAGGCATTCTGCCGCTGGAAGGCCTTGCACTGGTGTTTGCCGTCGATAATTTCTTGTCAATGGCCCGAGCGCTTGCAAACGTGATTGGCAATGGAGTCGCAACCATCGTAGTGGCAAAGCTGGAGAACGAGTTTAATCCTGAACGGAGTGCGGAAACGGCGCCCGCGGTGGTCTGAGAATTAAGATCTCCGATTGAGGAGACAAGAAAAAAGAAGATTTTTCGCGATTCTCGTGACTTTGTCAATCATAACAATGGTTTACACGGGACTCCATCTGAGAAAATGCGGCGGATCATAAGGGTCAACCTTGCAATTCCCACTTCCCAACGGGTGCGAGCAGGATGCCGTCATGTTACTCTGACAATTAGATCGAGCAGACGAAATCATTGTTCTCGCGATTTGTCTCGGGATGGCCTGGCCGATGCCAGGGTTGGGTTAGCCTTATCTTGTCTGATTGAAAAAAGTTTTCTCAGTTCGCAACAAATAAGTGGGCCGCTCTGGCGGCGATTAGTTCGGCGGGATTGTTTCGCGGCTCGCTTCGCCTCTATGCCTGCCATGAGGTCCGGATTCGGCGAAAGTGTTCGAGGAGCCAAACGGTCTCTCCTCGAACTCTTGATCGTCTTGAAACGGGACACTAAGACCGTGGTGGGTTATGGCGCCCAGAGGCACGACAATGTCGTGCCCCTACAACTGGAAGCGATGGATTCTGCTAATGGCTTCCCGATATTCCTCGGAAACATATTTTTAGGGGCGCCGTCTGATTCCGAAGGTGTCGCGAATCCATCAGGTGCGCCCAGGGCGAGGAGCTACTCGAACCATCCGGCCTTTGTCCAAAGTGAACTCAGCGCCGCGCCACTCAATTTGATTCATGCCAAAGCTGGCGAGCCAAACGAAGAATGAAAGCAGATCACGGATTGGCAGCAACCAAAATCGGCGTCGCAGAATGGGGTCGCGCAGGCCCCACACTCCAACTGTCCAGGCCATCGCGAAGCGCAAAACGAAATATGCGCTCAGGTATGCGGTCGCGATGGCCGTTGAAGGCGCCACGCACGCTGCCGCGATTGCCCATGGCAGGCCGTGCGTGAACAGCATGCCGAAGTGGCCGCTTGGGCGAATGTTGCGGATGCCGATTGCCCAGCGCAGCTCGTGCCGGAGATACGCGCTCAAAGTCTGCGACGGGAAGGCCATCCAGACCGGATCGGGGAGCAGTTCGATGCGATAACCGCGCGCGGCAATGCGGCGGCCCAGTTCGTAATCATCCGAGTGCAGGTCGACCATTCGCTCGAAGCCGCCGATTTCGGCAAGATGCTGCTTCGTTGTAGCCATTGTTGAACCCATCATGAACTTCACGCCTTCGAGTTCGCGCGCCACGAGAGCCGCGCCGCAAAATGCCGCGGACGAGCCCACGCAATCCAGTGCGGCTACGAATTGCAGATTGTCGACGCCGCGATACAGCGCCGTGACGCCGCCAACTTTTAGATCTCGGAACATCGCCGCGACGCCGTGCAAATAGCCCGGGTCGACGCGCACATCGCTGTCCGTAATGACGAGTAAATCGTGCCGCGCCTCACGAACCAGGCGGCAAAGATTCGAGACTTTGCTATTCGGTCCCAGACGCTCCTCGACCACGATGACACGAATGGACCGATCGGGAAAATCCGCGATCAATTTGTGGATGACAGGGACTGCGGGATCGGCAGCATCGGAAACCGCAAATAAAATCTCGAATTCGGGGTACTCCTGGCGGCAGAAGCTCGCGAAATTTTCGTAAGCGTTGGGATCGAGGCCGCGCACAGGCTTGAGCACACTGATCGGCGCCGCGGCGCTTCCTGTGGCGAACGCCGGATTGCCGCCAGCAAAATTATTTTTGACTCGATGTGCGATTCGAAAAAATCGCCACGCGGAATAAATGCCCACGAGGTAATAGAACAAAGGTCCAAGCGCCAGCGCGAGAATGGTCCAGCGAATCGCGTTAAACGCGGACGGCCAGTGAAGCGATGCCGGCAGGTCATCCACCCACGCCATGGCTACGCCGAAGCAGATCAAGAGGATTCCCGCCCAGCGAGTCGCGTTCAGCTGCTCGCCAAGAAAAATCTTCGCGCCGAACGCGCCCGCTACGTAGGCCAGCGACGTCGCCGGGATTACAAAACTTACCGGGAACCAGGAGAGCATCGTCAAAAAAGAGAAGAACGATGCCGTCATTAGCAGCACACCCAGCCAGAGCCAGCTCACGCGCAGGGCGCGCAGAACGAAAGAGGCAATCGCTCGTGGGCGAAAATCGTGCACTTCGCCAAGCAGCTTCATGGCGTGCGTCAGGCAGATTTCTCCGCCCGTGCCCGTCACTACCACGAAGATCAGTATGGAGGCGGTGCGCATGTCAGTTGGACTTTACGGATTCGGTCGTACGGTGCGGAGTTCGGTTGATCAGCAGCACACCCAGGAAAATAAGAATGATGCCGAAGGCGCGCGCCGCCGAAACACGTTCGCCAAGAAACAAATATCCGAGCAGCGGCACCAGCGCATAGGCAATCGCGGAAAACGGCATCACGAAACTGTAGTCAGCCCACGAAAGGACCAGCATGTGGCAGACCATGAACATCAGCATGAGCGTGATGCCCAGCCAAATCGTTCCGCTCGAAAGTACCCGCACAGCGCCCGCCTCCAGCGCCGGCAGATGCGAAATATCCAGGTCCCCGGCATCTTTCATTCCTTTGCTCAAGATCGTGTTGCCAACCGAGCCGAGGAACACGAGCAGAAAAAGAAGCACGTAAGTCTTGGTTTTGTGAGTTTTGGCGGCGGTCATTTCAGGCACAGGGCTGCGTGGCGTCCCACAGGTTCGGTGCAATCCTGGTTTTGTGGGTCAGGGCTTCCAGTAGCACAGGCTTCAGCCTGCGTGGTTTTGATTCTCGTAAGTTCGGAACATCACACAGGCTGAAGCCTGTGCCACCGTCAGTCCCCGGCGCTTGACGCCGAAGCAGCCGCAGCGGTCTGGGCCATTTCACGCGCCGTCGCTTTGCGCTCGTGCAGGAACTTAAAGAACTCGACGCCCTCGCGCAACCTGCGTTTCATTACTTCGGGGTCCCGCAGCATTCCGCCGAAAAGCGAGAACATTTTTCGCGGACGGAAATAAAATTTCCGGTAGAACTCTTCGACCGAACTGAAAATTTCAGTGGATTGCAGACCCGGATAATTCATCGCCGCGGTCTGGATTCCGTGGGTATCAACCAGCTCACCGGTTTGAATTTGCAGCCAGCCTTGCTCTTGCGCCTGGCGGTACAACTCGGTGCCGGGGTAAGGCGCGGCCAGAGAAACCTGAATCGTTTCCGGCTCGATGTCGCAGGCAAACTTGATGGTCTTCTGAATCGTCTGCGAAGTTTCGCCCGGCAGTCCCAGGATGAAGGTTCCGTGAATGACGATGCCCAAATCCTTGGCATTTCGCGAAAACTCGCGCGCGATATCCAGACGAACACCTTTCTTGATGTTAATCAGAATCTGATCGTCGCCGGACTCATATCCGACGAGGAGAAGGCGCAGGCCGTTGTCCTTCATTATTTCCAGCGTCTTGCGCGGCACGTTGGCCTTCGCATTGCACGACCAGTTCAATCCCAGTTTTCCCAGGCGACGCGCGATTTCCTCGGCGCGCGGCAGATCGTCTGTGAAAGTGTCATCATCGAAAAAGAATTCGCGCACCTGGGGGAAATATTTCTTCGCCAAAGCCATTTCAGCGGCGACATTATCCGCGCTGCGCACGCGGTAGCGGTGCCCGCCCAGCGTCTGCGGCCACAGACAGAACGTGCACTTCGAGCGGCATCCCCTGCCGGTGTAGAGAGACACATAAGGATGCTGCAGGTAACCGATAAAATAGTTTTCAATTTTCAAATCGCGCTTATATACATCCACGACGAACGGCAGATCGTCCATGTTTTCGATCGTGGGCCGAGGGGGCGTGAACGTGATGCGTCCATTGTCCCGGTAGGCGATGCCGCCAATATCTTTTAGAGGTTTACGGGAGGCAACGTCCGCGCAAATATAATCAAACTCTCCGACAGCGACCCAATCCACCGCCGGCGCGGCGTTCATCGATTGTAAAGGCAGCACGCCTACGTGTGCGCCAACCATGCCGATCATGATTTTGGGATTGACTTCCTTCAAGTGCGCGGCAAACTTCGCGTCGTTCGCAAACGACGGCGTGCTCGTGTGCAGCACCGCCAGTTCGTAGTCTATTGCGAGAGGAGCTACCTGTTCAACCGTCAGGCCGTCCGGGGGAGCATCGATGAGCTTGCTACCCGGCACCATGGCCGCGGGCTGCGCCAGCCATGTCGGATACCAGAATGATTTGATTTCGCGCCGCGCCTGATAACGCGCACCCGCTCCGCCATCAAAACCCTCATAGCTGGGCGGGTTCAAAAACAATGTCTTCATCACTTCAGGCATTTCTACATCCCCCTCATGCCGAATGAACTAGTAGCACAGGCTTCAGCCTGTGTGGTTTCGATTCTCGCGAGTTCGGAACAGCACACAGGCTGAAGCCTATGCCACTGCTCCGGCTGGAACCACCATTTTACCCGAAACGGCACCTCCTCAACAGGAAAACTCGCCTACTGCAGCACCTTTGCTACCTGCCCGGTCGTACGCAGCAACTCAAGTTGTGCCTGTTGCCGCGCGTAGTTGGCGTCCATGAACGCGAGCCACTTGTCATTCTCGTCCAGGTGCGCCGCTTCCAGATCTCGCAGGCTGCCGCGTCCCTGATCGAATTGCACTTGCAGAATGCGCAGATTTTCCTGCGAGAGCTGCAACTCCAGCCGCGCGACATCTCCTGCCAGATCGGTTTCGCGGACTTGCCTCGCCTTGCGGCGAACATCGAGAGAAAGCTCGCTACGTTTTTTTGCGAGCTGCAGTTCGGCGGCATTCAGGCTGGCTCGCGCGAATGCGATTGCGGACGTTGTGCGCGAGGCGAAGATAGGGATGCGCACTTCCAAGCCGAATATGACGTTGTTGCGCTGAAATTTCTTGAAAAAATCGGTGTAATTGTTGGTATTGCTCAAGACATTGTATTGGCCGACGAGGGAAACCGTCGGCCAGTATCCGCCGCGTTCGCCTTTCAGTTTTTCCTCGCGCGCGCGACGTTCCGTTTCCGCTTGCTTCAACTCGATATTGTTGGCCATTGCCTGCTCGACCAGATCTTTCGCCTGATCGCTTGCGGCGCCGGGAATTTCCTCGGTCGAAACTTCGATGGGTTGATCGGACGGCAGCCCCATCATGTCGCGCAATTCTCCGGAGAGCGCATCTTCGCGATCTTCCAATTGCGCAAGGCGCTGCTCAATCCGGGCCGCAGTGAGCTGGGCGCGCGTGACTTCAATGGGGAGTTCGCGGCCTGCTTCGGCGCGCTCGCGCATGTTATCCAGAATGCGACCCGCGCTCAAACGTTCAGCGCGCATCAATTCCTCGGCGTGGCGCACCTTCGCCAGCTCCAGATATTCAAGCGCCGCCCGCACCATGACGGCATCGCGCACACCCTCCATGGAAAGCCGCTGTCCCTCGGCTCGCTGCTCATCGGCGCGCTGATCACCTTTGAGAGGCGGATTGAAAATCTGTTGATCGTAGGACAGGCTGAAGATAGCTGGAACTCCACCGCCCGACATCAACGGAAATCCATTCGTGTATGCGGCGCCTGTTCCAGTATAGAAATTCGGACGAAATGCCGCGCTGGCGACACCTGCCTCGCGCTGCACCAGTCCATATTGCAGACGAGCCAGCGCTAGATCGCGACTGTTGCCGACGGCCAAAGTCACTGCTTCCTTGAGGGTTAGCTTCCGCGCAAATCCGGCGTCCTGCGCCCGCGCCACCGAAATGCAAGCGAGCAGAACGATGCACAGCGCGCAAGTCGTGCGCGCTTGGCGAAGTGCGGCAATGATCGTTCGCTGCATCATGACCCAATTCTCACTTTCTGGACGTTGCTTTCCGTAGCGCAGACTTCAGTCTGTGTGCTCTTATTTTGTTTTTGCACGGTTCAAACCCAAATCAAAGGCACCCAGACTGAAGTCTGTGCTACTCATATCGCAGCGATGCCGTTGGCTGCAATTTCGCGGCGCGTTCCGCTGGCAAATAGCCGAACAAGACACCCACCGAACAGGAAACCAAAAAAGCCAGCACGACCGACTGCCACGGGACCGGAACGCGCAAATTTCCCG
>JAOAPW010000331.1 GCA_025463105.1 Candidatus Acidiferrum typicum
AAGATTCAGCGCCTGAAACAACCTGGAGAACCGGCTGTCCCCACATCCTCATCGGAGACGAGATCGATTACCGAGAACGCGCGGAAACCGGAATGATTCGACACGTCGCGATGAGGTTCCTCTACACGCTGCCCGCTCTGTGGCTCATTCTTACCATGGTTTTTCTGCTGATCCACATCGTTCCAGGCGATCCCGTGCTGCAAATGCTCGGACAGGACGCGCGCGCCGAAGATCTCACGCAGCTCCGTCACACTCTGGGGCTCGATCAACCGATCGGCGTGCAATACGTTCGATATCTCGAGGGGCTCTTGCGAGGCGATTGGGGCACTTCGCTGCGCTTTTCGGCTCCGGTACGCGCGATCGTGCTGAGCCGTTTCCCTGCGACGCTTGAATTGTCACTGGCGGCGTTGCTTGTGTGCGTCGCGATTGCCGTGCCTGCGGGAGTGTTTTCCGCCAAGCGTCGTGGCAGCGGGGCGGACCGCGCGACATCGTTTTTCACGCTGCTTGGGCTTTCAGTTCCCAACTTTGCGCTGGGACCCGTGCTGATTCTGATTTTTTCCGTGGAAATCGGATGGCTGCCTGTTTCCGGACGGGGCGGAGCGAGCCACTTGATCCTGCCCGCCATCACGCTGGGTGCGGCGCTTGCGGCGATCCTGACTCGCATGGTGCGCGGATCGATGATCGAGGAGCTTTCAAGCGATTATGTGCGCACGGCTCGCGCGAAAGGCATCGCGGAGACCTCGGTTCTTTTCCGCCACGCGTTTCCCAACGCGCTGATTCCCGTCATCACAATTGTTGGATTACAGTTTGGTTCGCTGTTGGCGGGAACGATCGTCACGGAATCGATTTTTTCCTGGCCGGGCATTGGACGGCTCGCCGTGCAGGCGATTTCCGCGCGCGATTATCCGTTGTTGCAGGGCTGCATTCTTGTGATTGCGTTGTCCTATGTCGTGGTGAATTTACTGACGGATTTTGTATACGCGATTGTGGACCCCAGGGTGAGGCTGCAGTGAAAACATCGCCGTTGCGCCAATTTCTGCGTACCAGCGGACTTGGCCGCTGGGGTCTTGCCGTAACGCTTCTTCTTGTTCTTATGGCCGTATTGGCGCCGTGGCTGGCGCCTCGAAATCCCGCGACGCAGAGCTTGCCGGAGCGCCTGCAGCCGCCGAGCGCACATCATTGGATGGGAACGGACGAACTCGGACGCGATGTACTCTCGCGCACGCTGTACGGGGCGCGAGTTTCGTTGCTGGTCGGGATATCGGTTGTGTTAGGAGCGGGAGTTGTGGGCCTTGCGCTCGGTTCACTTGCGGGATACTTCGGCGGAACTTTTGATCGCTTCGTAAACATTATCCTAATCAATTCGTTTCTCTCGTTTCCCGGAATTCTCCTGGCGATTGCGTTCGCCGCATTTCTAGGCCCTGGATTGTATAAGGTGATTCTTGCTCTGACGGTGACAGGTTGGGCTGGCTACGCGCGGCTGGCTCGCGCGCAAGTGCTCAAAGTCCGTGAAATGGAATTCATTCTGGCCGCGCGATCGCTCGGCGCGTCGCACTCGCGCATCCTCTTGCGTCATCTGCTGCCGAACACCCTTCAGCCAGTGCTGATTCAAGCGACAATCGGAATGGCGGGAGCGATTCTGGCGGAGTCCACGCTGAGCTTTCTGGGTTTGGGCGTAATTGCGCCGACACCGAGTTGGGGCGCCATGCTGAATGACGCGCGAAATCATCTTTTCGATGCGCCCCACATGGTTTTATTTCCCGCATTGGCGATCATGGCGGCAGTGCTTGCGTTCAATTTGCTCGGCGATGCGCTGCGCGATTGGCTCGACCCGCGAACGCGAGCGTTCCTGTTGACGATGGATTTGCCGCGGTAGTAGCACCGGCAACAGATCCCACAATTTCGGGAAGATGTCAGGTGAGATCCAGCGTAACTTCCGCGCCGCGACTTGCACCGAGCGTTCGGGCGGCGCTTCCGCGGTTCATGGCGATCTCAAGATAGCCGGACGAACCGAAGATGGCGATTGGTTCCCCCGGCGTTCCGAGCGCAAATGTTTGAGCGAATTTCCGAATTTCTTTGCCGGCCACTGAGAGTTTTATCGTGCCCGACTCCACTGCCGCGGCGGGAACATCTTCACTCGTAAGATTTGTCATCAAGTTTCCGAAAGCGTCCACACGCAGAACGATTCCCTTGACTGCCTGGCCCGCTGGTTTTGCCCTCGGCACAGTGAATCGCATCGGGTCCGTAATTTCTTCCCCAAACGCTTCGACCTGGAAGGCCTTGGAGAGCCAAGCCGCAGTTGGAGCGAAGATGTCCCGCCCATGAAAAGTCGGACTCACTGGATTCAGAAAATAATGTTCCGAAGTGATGTGCCGAACGAGGCAGGATTCGCGCTCGAAAATCATGGAGAGAACGCCATTGTCCGGCGCGATGAAATATTGTTTTTCGCCGCTCACGAGCAATGGACGGCGGTTGGTTCCCACCCCCGGATCCACAATCACTACATGAATCGTGCGCGCGGGAAAATAGCGGTAGGCATTGGCAATTGAAAGCGCGCCATCGAGAAGGTCGAACGGCGTGACGTGATGATTGAGGTCCACAATGCGCACTGCGGGATTAATATTCAGTATCACGCCCTTCATGGTGCCCACGAGGTGATCGCTGGTACCGAAATCAGTGGTAAGAGTGATGATGGGATCGGGCAAAGGGCATTCTCCAGTTAGGCGAGCGAACGTAAATTATGCGAATTGGTTCGGCACATTTTACTCCTTAATGACGCTATCGGAGGTGGTGTTCCCAGTCAAGACGAAGTGCCCGAATCGCTACGGCGCGAACTTGGTGTGCTGAGGAACTGCGCCAATCGGTCGGGGAGGCTGCCTTGACCACATCGAACCCGAACGATATTCTAAATGTTAATGAGACGGGTTTACCTGGATTATAACGCGACGACGCCGGTTGCTCAGGAAGTGTTGGAGGCCATGCTGCCGTATTTCTGCGTCGAATACGGCAACGCGAGCTCGATCCACACATTTGGACAGCGCGCCCGCGGAGCGGTGGAAGAGGCGCGCGAATCGGTGGCTGCGTT
>JAOAPW010000334.1 GCA_025463105.1 Candidatus Acidiferrum typicum
GCCGATCAGGATACGGCGGGGCCGCTAGCAAAAACTGTAACCGACGCCGCCATCCTGTTCGGTGCATTAGAAAGTCCCGCGCCTGATCCCCACGATCCGGCCACCAATAAATGCGCTGCGCCGCTCGGCCGCGACTATACGCGATTTCTGCACACGGCAGGTTTGAAGGGAGCGCGTATCGGCATCCCGCGCAGGTTCTACTACGACGCAGTGACACCGCCGGGTGAAGAAAAGCCTCGCGGCGGCCTCCATGCCGACCAGCAAAAAGTGATGGCCGAGGCAATCGCGATTCTCAGGCAACAAGGCGCCATCATCGTTGATCCGGCCGATATTCCCAGCGTCATTTCCAAAGATCCGGAAAATAATTTGCTGAAGTGGAATACTTGCTCGGGCCTGGAAAATGCCAAGGGCAAAGATGATTCCTGCTCGATCGTATTCAAGTACGGCATGAAGCGCGATTTCAACAAGTGGCTTGCCTCCCTCGGACCCTCCGCGCCTGTAAAAACATTGACCGAGCTGCGCAATTTCAATCTCGCTCACACCGCCGCCGGCTCAATCAAGTTCGGCCAGTCGCAACTCGACAACGCGGACGAGATGGACCTGGACGCGGATCGCGCACGATACGAGCACGACCGCGCCAAAGACCTCAATCTTGCCGGGGCACAAGGCATCGATGCGGCGTTGAAACAAAATAAACTGGAAGCGCTCCTCTTTCCCGGCGCGGTGGGCGCAGCCATTGCGGCGAAACCCGGATATCCCACCATCATTGTTCCCTTCGGCAGCGTCGCAAACGCTCCGGACGTTCCGTTCCCCGAGAGTTTCGAGGCAAAACCTGCGCCATTCGACGTGAGTTTCACAGGCACAGCCTGCAGCGAACCCCGGCTCATTGAGCTTGCCTACGCATTTGAACACGCGACAAAACGGCGTGTCCCGCCTTTTTCAGCCCCCTGAAAATTGCACATCCCGACCTGTACGGAAGGACGAATTGCAGCCCAGGAACTCTTCGGCTGACTCCGCCTTCCAGCGCCAAGCAGCCATGCTAAATTATTCCTCGGAACGAATCTGATGAAGGTAGCTTGTTCGAGTTGCGGTGCGCAGCACTCGCTCCCAGATGCACAGCTTGTGGGGCGTCCTCGTGTACAATTTAATTGCGCGAAGTGTGGGAAGGCGACATTGGTCGAGCTTGCGCAAAATCCGGATGCGACGCAGATTCTGTCACCTTTGCCGGAGTTTGCTCGAAGCGCGGGCGCGCCCAGACTCTCGGGAAGCGGAGCCATCGAAGATCCAGGCTTGCGCCTTCCTGTAGGAAAAGCGATTGCCATTTCCGTCATCGCGGGACCTGGCAAAGGCCTGGTTTATTCCGTGCAGAAACCTCGTGTCGTGATAGGTCGGGCGGACGCGGACATCGTCATCAATGACAAGGAAATTTCTCGCTGGCATTGCGCCCTTGAAATCAAAGACGACGTCATCCGGCTGCGCGACCTGGAATCCACCAATGGTACATTTTTTGAAGACGAACGCGTCCGCGTGGCTGAGTTGAAGCATCTCTCCGAATTTCGCATTGGCGCGTCGATCATCCTGTTGAGCGTTACGCCCAAACTCGCCGTCGCCCGCTGACGCGAACCCGGGAACGCCAATCTCCCGATTGGCGTGTGGGGTATAAAAAAAGACGCCAATCGGGAGATTGGCGTTCCCGGGTAAAGCCCGCGCCGTTTTTCTGGCGGACTTCAAGTAAAGCCCGCGCCCGCGATTTCGTGCTACCGTATCGTCTCGGATTTCCAATGCCCGCTCTGACCGCGATCCTGATCGCCTACAACGAAGAAGTGGATTTGCCTCGCGCGCTCGCCTCGCTAAAGGGCGTCGCCGACGAAACGATCGTCGTCGATTCCGGTTCTACTGACCGCACTTGCGAAATCGCCCGCGCATCGGGCGCACGCGTTTATTCGCGCAAGCTGGACGGCCTGGCCGACCAGAAAAATTATGCCGCATCGTTTGCATCCAATGAGTGGCTGCTCTCGATCGACTGCGACGAGGAATTAAGTCCGGAGTTGCGCTCGTCGATGCTCGCGTGGAAGCAAACCATTCCCGATAAGGCTGGATACGATTTCCCTTTGATGACAAATTATCTGGGCGGCTGGATTCGCCATTCCGGGTGGTATCCCGATTACAAATTACGTTTGTACCGGAGCGACCGCGGAAAATTTGTCAGCGTTTTGCACGAAGGCGTAAAAATCGACGGCCCGGCCGGGCGTCTCGAAGGCCACCTGCTTCACTACACGGTGCGATCCTACGCCGAGCACAAAGCCAAGCTGGATTTTCTTTCCACCATGGCCGCCGAAGACATGCACGCCCACGGCCGCGCGAGTTGGCGCGCCGCGATGATCCTCGCTCCTCCCTGGACATTTTTTCAGAGACTGGTGTTTCAGCTAGGCGTGCTCGACGGATGGCGTGGCTTGCTGATTGCCTGGCTGTCTGCGAATTACATATACATCAAATATCGCAAACTGGGCCGGCTGCGCGCGGGCGAAAAACTTACGCACCGCTCGTGGCCCAATCCCGGTGAGGCTTGAGCGTGCGTCCGCTGATTGTCGACCTTGGCCGCGATTACCGTGGAGGACAGCACCAGGCACTCCTGCTTTTACGGGGCTTGCTTGCGCGCGGCCATGTTCCCACGTTAATCACGCTGCGCGATTCTCTCCTGGCTCGGCGTGCAACGGAGTCAGGCATCTCCGTGCATGGTGTTCCAGCGGGATGCCGGCGCCTGGCCGCTACATTGGCGATTCGACGCCTGGTCCAAAAAGGAAAAGTGGATGTTGTTCATGCGAACGAGCCTCACGCGCTAACTTCGGCAT
>JAOAPW010000289.1 GCA_025463105.1 Candidatus Acidiferrum typicum
AGTGGAGCGATAACGAAATCAAGATGGCGCGGGACATGCAACTGACCTTCCGGGAAATCGTCGAGAGTGCCGGGGGGATTTATTACGCCCGTGTCACGCCCGACGGGCCGAATCCGTACGGGATCGAGGACGGTGGCGTGATCATTCATGAACTGGGTACGGTGCGCATGGGCAACAATCCCAAGACCTCCGCCCTGAACGGATATTGCCAGGCACACGATGTGAAGAACGTGTTCGTCACCGACGCGGCTTCGTTCGTTACGAATCCTGACAAGAACCCAACCTTGACGATCATGGCGCTGTCCTGGCGAGCGTCGGAGTATTTACTGGACGAGGCGAAGAAGGGGAATTTATGAGCTCACAGGTTTCCCGGCGTGACATTCTGAAATCCCTTGCGATGAGCGCAGCGGCGACCTCTGTGCTTCGCGTTATCCCTGCTCAGGCTGCGGAATATGCGCACCACATGATCGCGGCCGAAAAGGCCGCGGCTCCGGCGCACGCTTATGCGCCAAAGTTCTTTGTCGCGCATGACTACAAGACATTGCAGGCACTCTGCCAGACGATCATCCCAGCGGACGCGGATTCAGGCGGCGCGATTGAAGCGGGCGCGCCGGAATTCATAGATCTGCTCACCAGCGAGAACACCGAGTATCAGCGTACTCTCGCCGGAGGCCTGCTCTGGCTGGACAGCACCTGCTCCGACCGCTACGAAAAACCTTATCTGGATTGCGCGCCCGAACAGCAGAAGGAAATTTTGGACCAGATCGCTTATCGCCACAACGCCATATCGAATCCGGGGCTTGGACAGGGAATCGAGTTTTTTTCATTTTTGCGAAACATGACGGCTGACGGGTTCTTCACCAGCGAGATCGGGATCAAGTATCTCGGCTACATAGGAAGCGCCTACCTCAAGGAATTTCCGGGATGCCCGCCGGTTCCCGAGAGCTAGCCCTATTTGCGTGCAGCTTTCGCACGGTATTCACCACAGTTTCAGGCTTCGCGAGGGGCACGTCGTGGCGGCTGCTGATGGCGATCACAAACTCGGAATTTGTTGAGAGCCGCAAGTTTTGCCGTTGGAGCTCATTCCAGCGCATCTCGGCCGGAGAATTACCCCTGACCTCCGGATCACGCGCGATCACGATCAGTGGAATATCGCCCAGGCTGGTTATGGCGCGGACCTCGTCAGCGCTCTGCGGGAAAGCCGACCACTCGCGATAAATAGCCTGGTAGAAACTGGAACGGCAGGTAATTGCCTGCTTCATTCCGGACACTGCGCCACCGCACCAGCCTCGCCAGCGCGGAAGCCCGAAGGGCATCGTGAATTGCATTACTCTCAACCAAACTTTTTCCCGCCATGAAAACGGTGGCACTGCATCCGGATGCAGCCCATCCACCAGCACAACTCCGGCCACTTCGTTGGGAAACTTGTGGGCGAACATTACAGAGTCAAAGCTGCCGAAGGAGTGTCCCACGAGAATGTACGGGGGGTTCTCGCCCGCAGCCTGCAAAAGCGTGTGCAGCTCTTCGGCCATGACACTCGGGACGCGCGGCGCACCACTCAAGTCGCTCCAGCCGTAACCAGCCCGATCGTAGGAACAGACGCGGGCAAAGCGCGCAAGCTCAGGTTGCACGAGATGCCAATCCAGATAAGAAGCTTGGTGACCATATTCCAGAACAACTGTTGGGCTGCCCTGGCCAGTGCAGTTGAGATGAAGCCGAGAACCGCCGACATCCACCAGCTTGCCAGGAGGACGATAAAGTTTGGCGTCGCGATCGCGAGCGCTACGTTCATAAACAAACCCGGTCGATGCCGTAATCGCGCCCAGCAGGACCCCTGCCGCGAATACATACTGTAGAGCGCAATAGAGGCTTCGAGCAAGATCGGTTTGTCCGGCATATTTGGCGAACAATGTGCCAACCGCCACGCCAACTGGGACGAGCACGGCCGCGGCTATCGCCCACCGAACTGGATGCAAAGTTCCGGTAATTTGCCATCTCCTGGAAGCGAAGATTATAGCGGCCTGCTTGCGGCAGAGTGCAAGGCCTCAAGCGAACCGCAACGCGCCCCATGGTGTACATTGAAGGCGATTTCTTGATTCCGAAAAGAGGCTTTATGGCGATGGGCTACACAGCTCCCGGACGCGCGATTGCGCACACGATGGTGACTACTCAATTTGAATTGGATGGATTTCGCGTGGTACGCACGTTTGGCGTGGTGCGTGGGATCGTGGTGCGCTCGCGGTCGATTGTCGGAACAATTGGCGCAACTTTGCAAACCATTGTAGGAGGCAACATCACTCTGCTTACGAATCTCTGCGAGAAGACGCGCGCTGAGGCCTTCGATCTGATGCTGCAGCACGCCGCTGAACTCGGCGGCAATGCAGTAGTTGGCGCCCGTTATGACGCAACCGAAATCATGCAGGGCGTCACCGAGGTTCTCGCGTACGGGACGGCAGTGCTGGTCGAGCCTACTAAGCAATCATGACAGACCACCAGCCGCTCAGGCTGCTCGAATATGTCTGGACGGTGTTCGGTTTGTATTGGCTGGCCGTGGCCCGCGGGGGAAAGGCCACACAAATCGGGGAGTCGCCGTTTTACCGCCTGCTGCGTTTGGCGATCCTGGTGATCACTTTCACGCTTCTCTTTTCGGACCGGACTGCCGCCGGATTTCTCGCGCGACGATTCATACCTCAGCTTCCTGCAATTGCATATGCCGGCTTTCTGGCGACCCTGGTGGGATTGGCGATCGCCGTATGGGCGCGAATACATCTCGGCCAATACTGGAGCGACAAGATTGTGCTGAAAGTGGACCACCAGCTCATTCGTACCGGACCCTACGCCTACATGCGCCATCCGATTTATTCGGGCGTGCTGGTCGGGGTTGCCGGAACCGCGCTGGTGTTGGGCGAATGGCGGGGATTGCTGGCTTTTGTTATCATGCTGACGAATTACTGGGTCAAAGCAGAGAGAGAGGAGCGCATCTTGTCCGCGAGATTTGGGCAAGAGTTTTATGATCATCAACAACGAGCAGGATTTCTCTTTCCACGGTTTCATGCGTGAACGCAAACGCACACCATTGGCAGCTTAAGTTTGGGTTCCTAAGGCCAAGCCGGTAACTCTTCTTCAATTTCCACAGGCTGTCAACTCACCTGATTCAGCATATTGGCGGGCGAGAATCAAAGCTTAAAACACCATTCCTAGTGGTATCCAGATCAGTAATCCGCAATTTATTGCGCTTTTCACATCGCGACAACTTCGCGTAAATAAGACCAGAAACTTTCCTATTGACAGCAAAGCCTTTAAGCGTAAGATGTGGACAAAAGTGGTTTAAAGTGGTCAAACGAGTACAGGTCGTGGGCGAAAGTAAACAAAGTAGAGGCGCCAGTGGATTTCGTAGCT
>JAOAPW010000400.1 GCA_025463105.1 Candidatus Acidiferrum typicum
TGACGAAAGTCTTCGGCGTTCCCGTCGCGACGGCATCTCGTCGGCTTTTTTGCGCCATCGAGAAGCTGCGTCGGAGCCAATGAGACGGCGGCGTTACAAAAATCCATCCTTCGCTCCATCAATCCGCCTGCTGGCTGATATTCAGGAGCACGCCTGTGGCCGCCAGCATCACCAGGAGGCTCGAACCGCCGTAACTAATGAAGGGCAGCGGAATGCCTTTGGTCGGCATCATTCCAAGCACCACGCCCAGATTGATCAGCGCCTGGCTCAGCACCATTACGGTGATGCCCAGCGCGGCGAAGCGGCCAAATTCGTCGGTGGCCTTAAACGCGGAACGTATTCCCCGCCAACCGTAGGCCGCGAATAAAGCCAGGACGATTGCTCCGCCAATGAATCCCATCTCTTCGCACAGCACGGCATAAATAAAATCAGTGTGCGCTTCCGGCAGATAAAAAAGTTTCTGCTTGCTCTCCATCAGGCCAACGCCCGTGAATCCGCCCGACCCCACCGCAATCAGCGATTGCAGCAGTTGAAAACCGCGTCCTTGCGGGTCCGCCATGGGATTCAAGAACGCCATCACGCGTTCGTAGCGATAGGAAACATGCACGATCAGAAGATAAATAACGGGCAGCGAAGCCAGTCCAGCGCCCGCAATATATTTGACGTCGAGGCCCGCGACGTAAAGCATGGCCACGGCAATAATGAAAATCTCCACTGCCGTGCCGAGGTCGGGTTCGATTACAACGAGCCCAATCAGAGCGAGCACCGGTCCGAGCGCCGGGAGAATCGTGTGCTTCCAGTCGTTTATCCCATAACTGCCAGGTCGGCGACGCCTCTCCAGAAACCACGCAAGATAAAAAATCACAGCGAGCTTCGCGAGTTCAGAGGGCTGCAGGCTGGCTGGACCCAGGCGAATCCAGCGATGCGTGGCGTGCGACTTGTCGAGAAAAAATACTCCCACCAGCATCAAAAGCACGGTAGACAACCCTGTAAAAATAACCGCAGGACGGCGGAGCTTGCGATAATCGAAATTCATCGTCAGCATCATTCCGCCGATGCCCAACACGAGCCATACGAGTTGGTGAATCAAAAAATGATAGCCGCTGCCGAATTCATCTCGAGCCGTGACCGCCGAGGCGCTGAAAACCATGACGGCGCCTACCAGGCACAGCGCTACGGTCGATCCAAACAGCCATCGGTCGGTTTGAAGATTACGCGGCAATGTCAGGTCCTCCGGGCGGGTTCGTCCGCCGCATTATTTTCAGCGAGGCTGCGAACGAGTTGTTTGAAGACTCGTCCGCGGTGCTCGTAACTTTCAAATTGATCGAAGCTCGCGCAGGCGGGCGCGAGTAAAACAGTGTCGCCGGGGCGCGCGCGTTCCTCGGCGAGTTCCACGGCGTGCGCCAGGGTGCCCGCGCGCTCGACGGGCACCACGCCACCCAGCTGCGATTCAATTTTGTCCGCAGCGGCCCCGATCAGCAGAACCATGCGGGCGTGCTCCCGCAAAGACTTGCGAAGAATCGTGTAGTCACAGCCTTTATCCTTGCCGCCCAGAATGACCAGCAGGTTGCCCGGAAAAGCGTCGAGCGCCTTGATCGTGGCGTCAACATTAGTAGCCTTGGAATCGTTAAAATATTCCACGCCGGAAATTGTGGCCACAAACTCAATGCGATGCTCGACGCCGGCGAAGGTGCGCACGCCTTCCGCAATCGCCGGCGGCTCGACTCCCACCAGAGTTGCTGCCGCCGCGGCAGCAAGAACATTTTCAACGTTATGATCGCCGCGCAATCCGATGTCCCTGCAGCGAAGCAGGACGGTGTCGCTACCGTCACGGCGGAAAACAATTTCGTCGTCCCGCACGAAGCATCCGCTGGCCACTCGTTTCTGCCGGCTGAACCAGAAAACGGCCGGAGTCGACGGCGCATACTGCGTTGTTGCCACGTCGTCCGCGTTCAGGATGGCGGCATCTTCCTCGGTTTGATTTTCAAATATGCGCGCTTTCGCGCGGCCGTAGGCTTCGAGCGATCCGTGGCGGTCAAGATGATCCGGTGTGACGTTGAGCAACACGGCAACGTCAGGACGGAATGCGGAAATCGATTCGAGTTGAAAGCTGCTGGCTTCGACCACGGTGAAGCCGGCATCACTGGAAACATCCACCCGCGAGATCAGCGGCGTGCCGATGTTTCCCGCAACCTGGACGGGCAGTCCGGCAGTTTCGAGGATGTGGCCAATCAACGATGTCGTGGTGGTTTTGCCATTGGAACCGGTGATACATATTAGACGGCCCCGCAGGAATCGCCACGCCAGCTCGATCTCACTCCACACCGGTATCCCGATGGCGCGCGCAGCGGCGAGCGCCGGCATCATCAGCGGCACCCCGGGGCTCGGCACGATTAAATCCTGTTCGATAAAAGTGTGCGGCTTGTGGCCGCCCATCTCGAGCGTAACTCCAGCGGCGCGCAGCTTGGCGGCGGTTTCGACGATTTGCGATTCGGGGCGCTCCTCCGTGGCAGTCACGCTCGCGCCTCGCGCAGCGCAGAAAAGCGCCGTGGCGACACCCGTGCGGGCCAGCCCGACGACCAGCACGTGCTTGCCCGCGAGTTCAATTCCCGGTTTCAACTCTTTACCTCAATTTCAACGTCGTCAGCGAAAACAGCGCAAACACCAGCGCCGCAATCCAGAACCGAACGATAATCTTTGATTCGCTCCATCCGGACAATTCAAAATGATGATGCAGCGGAGACATGCGAAAAATGCGCTTGCCCGTCAAGCGGAACGACGCCACCTGTAGAATCACGGAAAGCGCTTCCACCACGAACACGCCCCCAACAAAAAACAACAGAATTTCCTGCTTGATGGCCACCGCTACCATTCCTATGGATCCGCCGAGCGCGAGCGATCCAACGTCGCCCATGAAGACTTCCGCGGGATGCGCGTTGTACCAGAGAAATCCCAGCGACGAACCCACCAGGGCGCCGCAAAAAATCGTGAGTTCGCCCACCTGAGGAAGATGCTGCAGATCCAGGTACGCCGAAAAGCGCGCGTGGCTGGTTACGTAAGTAAGGACAGTCAGCGCTCCCGCGGCCACGACCACGCAGCCAATCGCCAGCCCATCCAGTCCGTCGGTAAGATTCACCGCATTCGATGATCCCACCATAACCGAAACTACAAATAAAAAGAACGGCAGGTAAGCCACGGTCCAGAGGTAGGGATGCTTGATCAACGAATGAAGCACGAGTTCCGGGTGAAAATTCTTCAAGAACGGAACACTTAACTGCGTTGAATATGTCCCCGCCGCCGTCAGCATCACCAGGGTGACGGCCACGCAAAGGCTGGCAACAACCTGCAAAGAAAATTTCCCCTTGGCGCTCAAGCCAAGATTCTGCTTCTTCACCACCTTGCTATAGTCGTCGATAAATCCGATGGCTCCAAAAAAAAGCATGGTGAACACGGCGAGCCACACGTACTCGTTCTCAAGGTCCCCCCAGAGCAATGTGGGGATGACGGTCGAGCATACGATCAGCACGCCGCCCATCGTCGGAGTCCCAGCTTTTGCCTGGTGGCTTTTCGGTCCCTCTTCCCGAATGAACTGGCCGATCTGCAGGAAGCGCAGTTGACGGATGACCCACGGACCGAGGACCAGCGCAAGCAGCAGCGCCGTGATGCTGGCCAGCGCCGTGCGCACCGTGATATAGCGAAACACGTTGAGCGCGTGAAAATAGCGCTGGAGCACGTGGTAAAAGAGATAGAGAAGCATCTCAGCCGCGCTCCTTGTGTGTGCCCGGTCCGACTGGCGCTGCGTTTGCGCGCACGAAACGCGTGTCGAGCGCTTCAACGATGCGTTCCATTTTTACTCCGCGAGATCCCTTCACAAGCATGAGGTCCCCAGGCTGAAGCAGGTCCGCAACGAAGCCGGCGGCTTCCGCCGACGATCCGATAAATTTTGCACGTGCTGCCGGATGGCCTGCTTCAATCGCGCCACGAACAAAACTTTCTCCGTTGCCTTGCACACCGATAATCCAGTCGATCTTCCTTGTAGCCGCGGCGGCGCGGCCAGCCTCGCGATGCAACTCAGCAGACGAAGTCCCAAGCTCAAGCATTTCGCCGGCGGCGAAAATGCGCCGTCCGGAAGCAGGCGTGTGTACAAGAATTTCGATCATGGCCGCAAGAGCAACCGGATTCGAGTTGTAGCAATCGTTGATCACGGAAAATCCAGCATCGTACCGCAACACGCGCCCGCGCATTCCGGCCGGCTCGAGGCCAGGGAACACTTCCTTGGCTTCAGCGATTCCCACATGCCAAAGGCCCGCTGCGGCAAGAGCCGCGAGCGCATTCGAGATGTTATGACGCCCTGCAAGCGGCAGGGTCAGCCGTGCACGGCCCTCGGGTCCTATGAAATCAAACACGCTGCCTTCTGCTCCGTTATCCTCGATATTTTCGGCATGAAAATCCGCGCCGCTGGAGAAACCGAAAGTCACAACATTTCCCGGCGCGACCTCGGCGAAACGCGCTACACGCGGATCGTCGACATTCAGGACGGCAACACTGTCGCGTCCCGCTAATCCCTCGATCAATTCACGTTTGGCCAGTGCGATTTCATCCACGGAGGCGAAAAATTCCAGATGTACCGGCGCGACGCAGGTAACCACGCCTACATTCGGACGCGCGATTTCCGCCAAACGCCGCAATTCCCCGGCGTGAGACATTCCCAGTTCAACCACGGCGGCTTCGTCCGCGTCATCAAGACGCAACAATTGCAGCGGCAGGCCGTACTCATTGTTCAGATTGCCCTCAGATTTCAGTACGCGGAACCGCGAGGCCAACAGCGCCGCCAGAATTTCTTTCGTAGTGGTCTTGCCCGCTGATCCGGTGACGGCTGCCAGCCGCCGCCCCCATCGCGATCGAACCGCTTGCGCGAGCCACTGTAGCGCCGCGAGCGTGTCCTCAACAGCGATGAGCTTGGAGCGAACCGGCTCCGCAAATTCCGCCAAACGATCTTGCGCCACGATCGCCGCCAGCGCTCCGGCGTCCAAGGCTGTCCCGATGAAATTGTGTCCATCGTGACGCGGTCCGTGTATCGCAACGAACAGCTCGCCGCGAGCCACGGTGCGAGAATCAATCGAGACACCGGCCAACC
>JAOAPW010000439.1 GCA_025463105.1 Candidatus Acidiferrum typicum
TTGGCAGCCCCGTTTGACAAATCTGTACGGTAGCGTACGATAGAGGAAGATTTCAATGATCGATAATAACCTTAGAACTGAAGAGCCAATGCGAAAGCCGCAGAACCAACCGAAAGTTGCCGACAAAACCGAATGGTCGACGACTATTTCCGAACTGCGCCGGCGCCTTGGTCTAAGTCAAACGGCTTTCGGGCAGCGCCTGTACTCGTCGGCCATGGCTGTGTCCCGCTGGGAACGCGGCGCGCAGGAGCCCACCGCTGAAAGTTACATAGGACTTGGCAATCTGGCGGGCGACCCTCTGTGCTGGTTTTTTTGGGGCCGCGCCGGCTTAAGCAATGAAGATTTGATGCGCGTCATGCCGACGCTCAAGGCGCGGCTGGACAAAAATGAATCGCATGATTACCGCATCGCTAACGCCGGCGGCGGTCATAAGAAATCGAAGATTCCGCAACTCGTGGCTATCCCTCTTCTCGAGGTCGTAGCCGCATCACATGGCGAAAAAGGTGATAGCTCTTCGATACTTCACGGCTCCCCTGTCGAAAGCCTGATGGCTGCCCCCAGGGAATGGTGCCCGAATCCCAGTTCCACGCTTTGCTTGCGGGTGCGCGGCAATTCGATGTCCCCTCTTATCAGCGATGGATCCATCCTTGCCGTAGACACTTCTGAGCGTGACCCATCCACACTAGATGGCAAAATCATAGTCAGCTGGCATAAAAAAATGGGGTTGAGCGTGTCGCGGCTCAAGCGTTACGGCCCAACCGAAGTGCTGCAGCCTGAAAATGGTAAATATGAGTCCGTCGTGCTGAATGGCAAGCAGAAATGGAAAATCCTGGCCAAGGTTCTCTGGTGGATCGGAAGAGCGCCGTAACGCCGCCGTTCGTTTCGATCGTTTTCTACTGCTGACATTGCATTTATCACGTTCTCCGTCTCCTGATTGCACGTACTTTCGGAGTCTATTCAGACCGAGCATGCCGCGCATCCGGGAAACCATAAAGTCGGGTTGGATTTTCGATTAGGACACGACGCGCCAATTCCGGCGATTCCAAGGCGCCATAGAAATCATCGAACAACCGCTCATAGGAAATTTTACGGTATGGCAGCATTTTATTTTCGCTGCGCGCGTCGTTTCGGGGAGGCGTGTGCGGCCAATCGCTGCCCCACACACAGCGATCTGGCGCTGTGTGCACGAGGGCTGCCAACCATTCCGAAGGTGGAGATGTTGCAAGAGGATCCTTGCTGCACCGATATGGCGCCGAAAGCTTGATCCATACATGCGGCAAGGAAATCAGTTCGAGTAGTGCGCGGCCGGCCGGACTTTCAGGCGCTTCATCTTCGGGCAGGCCATAATGATCGATCACAATGGGGATTTTGGACCTGGCAATGATCGGTGCAGCGGCTGCGAGCGTGCCGGCTCGCGCGATGATTTCGACGTGCCATGTATCGCGTGGCAAAACATCCAGTGTATCCGCCAGGGACCGTTCCAGTTTTCGATTCACATCGGCGACTGGAGAACTGTAGAAATTCAGCCGCAGACCGCAAATCCCGCGCTGGTCGTAGCTCTCGAGCATACTGGAACTGATTGATGTCGCATCGACCACGGCGACCCCGCGGCCGGAATCGCCTAGTTTGTCGAGAGCCTCGAATAGGCAAGAATTATCGGTTCCATAGAAACTTGGCTGCACGATAACGAAACGGCTCACGCCCAGAGGCTCAGCGACTGCGCGTAATTCCTCCAGAGCCGCAGGCGCCGCTAAGTATGATCCATGAGCAGACTGCGGAAACCGGCCGGTGGGTCCGACGACGTGGACATGACAATCGCAGGCGCCCGCTAAAAGTGTTTTGCGCATATCGTCGTTCGGATTGCCCGCAACCGTTGCCGCGCCGGATTATATATGGAAACGCCCTCACGTGAAGAATCACGTTCTACAAGAAACCTTTATCAGCTATCTAATATTCTTGACAAAACAAGGGCCTTCAAAGAGAGTTCACTCATATTTAATTCCCTGGAAATCGGCGCAAGTGATTTATGCGAGATCGTAATTCCCTTCGCAAAAATGCACGACAGTCGCGAGTTCGAGATCAAGGAGAGCATATGACAAAACGTGATGAAGCGGCGTGTCGTCAGCGGCGGAATTTTTTGAAGACAGCCGGCAGTGCGGCGATGGCATTGGTCGCCACGAAAGATGCGTTCGGACAAAGCGAGCAAAACAAACCAGCGCAGTTGAGTCGCCGCCGTGAGGAGCCCATCGACAGAGGTCTCTGGGTAACCTGGTACGACCTGCCAGAAGCAGGCCGGGACGCCTACCTGTCATGGCTGCATGACTCGTATCTCCCTGCGCTCTTGAAGCGTCCTGGTTACTTGTGGGCGGCGCATTATGCCACGCGGGATACCGAGGCCAGGACCGATCTTCATCACGTGGAGGATTCCAAAGTTCCAACGGGCTATCACTTCATCCTCCTGATTGGCGCGAGGGACGCAGGTGTCTTTGGCAATCCCGCTCCGATAGAAATTCATTCCGCCTTGCCGGAGCAGGGCCGAAAAATGCTCGCCATGCGGATCGGCGAGCGCGTAAACCTGATGACGGAATCAAGCAGATGCGACGGCCAAGCTGGAAAAACATACAAGGACGGTCTAACGGGAACTCCCTGCATTCAAATTGGAAGCTTCAACTGTCCAGTGGAATACGAAGAGGAAATGCTCGCGGGGTACGTTCAGGTGCGCTTGCCGGCGATGTGCGGAGCCGCCTCGTGCGTCAGGACCAGAAAACTGAATTCCGCCGCTGGCTGGGCGAAGCATGCAATTCTTTACGAATTCGCGTCACTGGAAGGCTTTGAACGGGACTATGAAGTCACCAATTCACATGCGCCGATTGGGTTAAAGGGACATTCAATAGTTCCCATGCTGATTCACGCGCCGAACGGACCCAACAGTGCGCTCAGAATTTGGCCGCCCGTGGCGAAGGCATAGGGGGAGCGGTGCACAGTCGCAGAGAATTTCTCAGTAAATTGTCAGGCGCATCGGCAGGAATCTTTTTCGTAGGCTGCAACTTTGCCGATTCGGCGCTGGGAAGAACTGCGCAGACAGTCGCGAGGGGTAAGCGCCGGCAAGTCACGATCGGCGGCCAGCGAGTGTTGACTATTGATGTTCACAGTCATGTGCTGGTGTCTGAAGCTTTGGAC
>JAOAPW010000303.1 GCA_025463105.1 Candidatus Acidiferrum typicum
CCACGTCATAATTTTTGTTGTCCAGCCGGATACTTCCTTGTCCCTCCATTAAATAAAGCAGCTGGTATTTGCCGGAGGATTCCGCGTTGAATTTTTCTCCGGATTTCAGCCAGCGCAGAGCCGCCACGACATTTTTGGCACCGCACAATTCCGGGTTCAGCACTTCAGTGACTTCGCCTTCCGCGGTTTTTTTTCGCGCCAGTTTGTTCGTGTCAATAAAAGTCAGCATGAAATTCTCCTTGATCGCACCGAGGCTTCAGGATTGGACCCAGACTCCGCCTTCCACGCGGCTCCAGCGAAGATCATCCTGCGTCCCGTCGAGAATCGTGGTGACGAAACGGTTGGGCGCCTGAAATTCAAAATAGAAGAGCGGCGATTTGGAGGCTCGCAGGCGATGCTTCTCCTCGGCGGGGATAAAGATCATGTCCCCCGGCCCCACGTCGCGCGATCCTTCTTCTGAATCGACCGTCCCTTGCCCTTCCATGATGAAATAAAAATGTTCGCAATTTTTGTGCAAATGATAGGGCGAAGAGCCGCCTTTGACGTAGTGCATGACTCCCGCGAGCATGTCGTCAATCATGGTCAGCTCTTTATTGACGAAGAAAGTGCGCTCGCGCCCAGGCACGACCGAGATTAATTTTGGGAGCCTGTCCTCGTGGAAAAGATACGCCATGAATCCTCCTGATTAACTGACGCTGGCCTGGCGTTCCACCCCGGATCGCGTGGGCCGGGTCCAGAGTTGTTCACTCGCGATGCGTGCGCCTTCGGCCATGGATTCCAATTTTGCCCACATGATGCTTGGATGCACGCGCCGGTTGAATTGCTCCTGCGCAAAGCCGCAGTCGGTGCTGGCGATGACGTTCTCGCGCCCGACTACGCGCGCAAATCGCACGATCCGTTCGGCGATGAGTTCAGGATGCTCGACGACGTTCGTGCCGTGGCTCACTACACCGGGAGCCAGAATCTTTCCGTCGGGAAGTTTCACGTCCTTCCAGACGCTCCACTCATGCTCGTGGCGCGGATTGGCGGCCTCCATCAGGTAGGCGCCCGCTCGCACCTTTAAAATCAGATCCACGATTTTTTTGAGCGGCACATCCGTGGTGTGGGGACCGGGCCAACTGCCCCAGCAAACGTGATAGCGAATGCGGTCCTCTGGAATTCCTTCCAAGGCGTGGTTCAAAACATCTACGTGGCGGCTCAGCCAGCGGTAATAATCGTCGAAACTTCCCGGAGGCACCATGCGATCGTAAGTGACCGCGGCGCGCGCGTCATCCACTTGCAGGAGAATTCCGGAGTCGACAATTGTTTTGTATTCGGTCCTCAGCGCTTCCGCCAAAGCTATCAGGAGTTCCTCATCGTTCCGATAATACTCATTCTTGCGATCGGGGATGGCGCTGGAAGGAGCGGCCACGGGCAGGAATGCTTCTTCGGCCTTCACGTCTTTCAGTGCGGCTTTAAAATTTTCGATGTCGCGCTTGAGTTCGCCGAGGCCCGTATAGTGGATCGGCGCAACGCAGACCACATCCTGCGTGGTTACATTTGACCAGATTCGCTCGTTGGGTTTTTCTAACTCTTCGTAGAACTCTCGAAAACGTTCCCGGTCCGCGCCGCGCGCGAACGGATTCGCGCCAGGCTTGATCGGGCGCTGCTCGAAACCGCTCAAACGCGTGAGCGCATAGAGAGACCAACTCGTGGACTTGCCAAATTCTCCGTCATCGACTATATCAATGCCGGCGTGCGCCTGCCGCCGCACCACTTCGGCGACGCAGTCAGTAAGAAATTTCTCGTATGCCTTTTCGTCGAAGCTCTGACCCTCTTGTCGCGCGCGTACAAAATTGAGCAGCTTCGCCGGGCGAATCAGACTGCCAACGTGGGTCGTCAATATTCGGTGTGTGCTACGCTTCATAACCACTCGTTCAAATATGTTCGGCTAATATACGCCACTTCCGGCACTCCAAAAGCTCATTCCGGTAAAAAGTCAACAGACTCGTTGAGTGGAGTCCCTATTTGGATGTGGGCGCGACGCCGGCTGGTTTTCTCACCACTTCGTCGTAAGCCTTGTCTTCCTCAAGCACGCAAAACCACTCCGCAATTTCCCAACCAGGTTCCAGTTTGTGGAGCTTGGGAGGACTGACCCAGATTTTCGTATACGATTTAGGATCGTCGATAATAATTTGCATTTCCAAAGTGTCATGATTCAAGCGCCGGTAGCGTTCGGTCAGGTGCGTTTGCTCGCTTCGCGGATTTCCAAACGAATCGTCCCACTGTTTGTCATTAAAGCCGATTGTTTCGACGACGAATGTGTCTTCCTCCCATTTGCCAACCGAATATCCCAGCCAGGTTGGGTCGGGATCTTTCGGAAGCGGCCGCCCGTCTGTCCAGATCGTGCGCCACACATGTCCCAGTTCGAAGAACATGAACATCCGGCCAGGAATCTGAACGATCTCAAAAGGATTGGGAAGATTGAGAAGTTTGGGAGGGCCGTCCGGATCGCACCGCAGGATGGGAGCATTCTCCTGACCTGCGACAGCTCTAGGTCCGACCAACGGCTTGGCGGCATCGAACCTCGCCTGGCCCCAAGGCGTCAAAGGAGGGCGAACTTTTGCATCGACGGCATTCATGCCCGGCACTCCTTCCACGATGCCATCCGGATATTGCATCCAGACTCCGGAAAGATCGTGTGAAAGTGCGGATGGCGTTTCTGAGCTCTTCCCGGAATTGGCTGATTTACCGTTCTGAGCAAACGTATTCGGCGCTAGGGAAAGAACTGCTCCCAGGACGGTGAGAAAAAAAACGAGACTCACCGCGAAAACTTTTGTCGTTAGGCGCATGAGAAGCTCGGGAATGGGAAGTTTCAGAGCGATCTCCCCGCAAAATTAGACGCCGCTTTCCGAGAACCATATGTCGGCGGTCTTCTCCTGTCAAGTTTCTCCTGGCTTAATCTTTTTACACGTTGACATCTGTTCTCCATAAGGCGTATACCAAAGCAAATCCATATCCAGAAGGGGACTTCCGATGTCAGAAAAAGAACTAGCGGACCCCAGCGCTTCCACGTCAAACCAGCTTACGAGGCGAGACATTATCAAGAGCGTCATCGCGGCTGGAGCTGTGTCGTCGACGAGTTATTTGTTTCGCGTCTCCAAGGTGTGGGCTCAGGCATCGGCTCCCGGCGCGGTCGATCGGCTGATCACTCTGAATGTGAACGGCCAGCAGCGGCGTGTCGACGTGATGAAACAAGAGACGCTGGTGATGACACTTCGGTACAAACTGGGTTTGACGGGCACCAAGATCGGTTGTGACCAGGCGGAATGCGGCGCCTGCACAGTGCTGATTGATGATGTGGCCTATTACTCCTGCTCGGTATTCACGCATACTGTGCGCGACAAAAAAATTGTGACGATTGAAGGGCTCGCTAAGCCCGATGGCACGCTGCATCCCGTGCAGCAGGGCGTCATCGACGAACAGGGATTCCAGTGCGCGTTCTGCATGTCTGGTTTCCTGATGTCCGCCGTGGGATACCTGAAAACGAATCCGAACCCGACGCGCGCTGAGCTCGCGCATGGCATTTCAGGAAATCTATGCAGGTGCCAGGACTACGACAAAATCCTCACTGCGCTGATGCGCGGCGCTGAACACATGAGGAAGGCGTAACTATGACTACAAATGTGACCGCGAACAAATATAAATTGATCGGCAAGAACTATGTCACTCCCGATCTCCTCGCGAAGGTGACGGGGAAAGCCAAATATGCCGAGGACTATCGCGCCGACGGCATGCTGTTCTGCAAATTGGCCCTCAGCCCGATGCCTCATGCAAGAGTGCGAAGTATTGACGCTCGCGCGGCGCTGGCGATGCCGGGAGTGAAGGCGATTCTCACCATGGACGAGCTGCCCCCTCCGGCCAACAGCATCAACGATAATGGAAATGTGATTCTGGCAAACCCCCGTGGTTACCGGGCGCTGACGAACGAGCCATTGTTTCAGGGCCAGCCGATTCTTGCCGTGGCCGCAATTGACGAACTCACTGCCGCCGATGCAATTGAAAAAATTAAAATCGATCTTGAACCTTTGCCGTTCGTCGTCGATCCGCTGGTGAGTTTGAAACCGGGCGGTCCGAACGCGAGACTGGACGGGAACGTTTGGGTGCGTCCCACGCCACCTCCGCCGCAACCCGGAAAGCCTCCGGCTGTCGTGCCGCCAGAATTGCAAACACTGAAGTGGACGAGTGAAGATTTCGAGGACGCCAAGCAAGGCCGTCTGCCGATGGGCAAGCCGACAGAGCAGTGGACCGTCGGCGATGTCGATGCAGGATTGAAAAACGCCGCACTGGTCCTTGATGAAACATTTGTTACTCCCAACACGAGTCACCAGTGCCTGGAAACTCGCTCGGCGATGGCCTACTGGC